>CALXJR010000138.1 GCA_944388675.1 uncultured Clostridia bacterium | reverse complement strand
ATAACATCTCCAACTTGTATGTCATTGTAATTTTCTATTTGAAGTCCACATTCAAAACCTTTTGCAACTTCTTTAACATCATCTTTAAATCTCTTTAAAGAAATTAGTTTTCCTTCGTGAATTACAACATTATCTCTTATTACTCTTACTCCAGCATTTCTTTCAACTTTTCCTTCTTTTACATAACCACCAGCAATTGTTCCAACATTTGAAACCTTAAATGTTTGTCTAACTTCTACATTTCCTATTATTTTTTCTTCATAAACTGGGTCAAGAAGTCCATTCATTGCAGCTTCAACATCTTCTAGCGCTTGATATATAACTGAGTATAGTTTTATTTCTACTCCTTGTTTTTCTGCAGAGTCTTTTGCAATTGAGTTTGGTCTAACATTAAATCCTATAATAATTGCTTTTGCAGCTTTTGCAAGGTTTACATCTGATTCATTAATTGCTCCTGCACTTGAATGTATAACTTTTACTTCAACTTCTTCATTTGACAATTTTTCTAGAGATTGTTTTAATGCTTCTGCTGTACCTTGTACATCTGCTTTTACTATAATATTTAATTGTTTTAAATCTGCATGTTCCATTTGCTCAAATAGATTACTTAAAGTTACTCTATTATATGCATTCATTTCTTGCTCACGTTTTTGTCTTTCTCTTCTTTCTATTAAGTGTTTAGCCATTTTTTCATCTTTAACTTCATAGAAAGTATCTCCAGCTTCTGGTACTGTTGTAAGTCCCATAATTTCAACTGGTGTAGAAGGTCCTGCAGATTTAACTTTCTTTCCTTTATCATCCTTCATTGCTCTTATTCTACCAATTGAAGTACCAACAACTATTGTATCTCCTACATCTAATTTTCCTCTTTGAACAAGGACTGATGCAATTGGTCCTCTTGATTTATCTAGTCTTGCTTCAATTACAGCACCTTTTGCTTGTTTCTTTGGATTTACTTTTAAGTCTAACATATCAGAAACAAGTAATACCATTTCTAATAATTGGTCTATATTAATATTCTTCTTAGCAGATATTTCTACAAATACTGTATCTCCGCCCCATTCTTCTGGAACTAAATCATATTTCATTAATTCTTGTTTTACTTTCTCTGGATTTGCACCAGGGACATCTATTTTGTTTATAGCAACTATTATTGGAATTCCAGCTGCTCTTGCATGGTTAATAGCTTCAACTGTTTGAGGCATTACACCATCATCTGCAGCAACTACTAATATTGCAATATCTGTAATTTGAGCACCTCTAGCACGCATGCTTGTAAATGCCTCATGTCCTGGAGTATCTAAGAATGTTATTTCTCTACCATTTATTGATACTTTATATGCACCAATATGCTGAGTAATTCCTCCTGCTTCTCCTTCTATTACATTAGTTTTTCTTATAGCATCTAATAGAGAAGTTTTACCATGGTCAACGTGTCCCATTACAACCACTACTGGTGGTCTTTGTACTAAATCTTCTTCCTTATCTTCAGACTCATCAAATAATATATCTTCTTCGTGAACTACTTCTTTCTTTTTAGCTGTTACTCCAAATTCACTTGAAACTAAATATGCCGTATCAAAATCTATTTCTTGATTTATTGTTGCCATTATTCCTAAATCTAGTAATTTTTTAATAACTTCACTACTTGTCTTTTTAAGCTCAGAAGCTAAATCTTTAACACTAATGTTTTCAGGAATTGTTATTTCAGTTAATTTAAATATTTTTTGTTTATTTCTTTCATCATTATTTTTTTGGTTTTTACGTTTACCTTTTTTACCACGTTCAGTTGATAAATCATAATAATCAAGCATTCCACCATCTTGGTCTTCAAACATATTAGATAATCTATCTACTTGTTTTAGATTCTTTAATTTACCTTCATCATATTCTTCATCTTGATTAAATCTTCTAGATTTTGATTTATTTTGCTTTTCTTCATATCTGTTATTTTTTGATTTGTAGCTTACTTTTGTAGAATAATCTCTTTGATTTTCTTTTTCTACTATTTCAGATTCTAGAATGTCATTAATCTTTTTATCAATTCTTTTTTCATCCATTGGACGATTTTTTGAGAAGTTATTGTTTCTGTTAAAATTATTATTTCTATTAAAATTGTTTTGATTGTGGTTATTATTTCTGTTTCCAAAGTTGTTTCTATTATTATATCCATTATTATTGTTATCATTAAATCTATTTTGTTTATAACCATCTCTATGTTGATTTTGATACCTATCATTCCTATTATAATTTCCGTGATTTTCATTGTTTCTTGGTTGAAATTGTTTATTTTTGAAATTATTAGTATTTTCTTTTTTAACACCACTTGAAGGAGTTCTACTGTCTACAGGCTGAGTAGTAGTTACTTGTGTTTTTTCAATATTTGCACTTGTATCTTGCTTTACTGGTTCAACCTTATTTTCTTCCTTTTTTGGTTCTTCTTTTTTTACTACTACTTCTTTTTTTACTTCAGGCTCTTTTTCATCTTTTTTTGGTTTTTCCTCTTTTTTGCCAAGGCCAAATAATTCATTTACAGTAAGAGGCTTATTAGGCTTATTTCTGTAAACTATGTTATAATCTTTATTATTTCTTCTCTCTACAAAACCAACATCTTTTCTGCTTTCAGCTTTTTTAGCTTCTTCTTTTTTATCATCCTCATCATCACTTAGAATAACTTCTCTTCTAATTATTACTGGTGTATCTTTTTTTACCTCTTTTTTGCTTTCTTTCTTCTCCACTTTATTTTCCTTTACATCCTTTTTATTTTTATATGATTTTCTAATTTTTTCTGCTTGCTCATCATCTATGTTACTTAGATGACTCGAAACATCTATTCCTAAATCTTTTGCTTTTTGTAGTACTTCTTTACTTGGTAAATTTAACTCTTTTGCAAGTTCATGTATTTTTATTTTACTCAATAACTCCACCTCCTACATTTGTGGTTATTAATTTTTTATTTTTCAATAATTACACCTCTCAAATTTTCATAAATTTCATTATCTATTTTAGTTTTAAAATTTTTTTCTAATCTTTTTGATTTAATTGCTTTTTCTAGACATTCAACATTATTACATATATATGCTCCTCTACCATTTGCTTTTCCTGTTTTGTCTATAAAAATCTTTCCATCATTTTGTTTAACTATTCTAATTAAATCCTTTTTATCCTTAGTCTCTCCGCATCCTAAACATGTTCTTTGTGGTATCTTCTTCAAATTATCCACTTCCTTTTTATTCATTTTCCGCATTTTGGCTATCAGTATTTTCTACTTCTTCTTTTTCAGTTTCTACCTCTTCTTTACTTTCTTTTTCTTGCATATTTTTTAGCATTTCTCTAAATTGAGATTCACTCTTTATATCTATTTTCCAATTTGTAAGTTTTGCTGCAAGTCTTGCGTTTTGTCCAGATTTTCCTATTGCTAAAGATAATTGGTCATCTGGAACTATTACTTGTGCAAATTTTTCATCTTCTTTTACATCAACAGCCATAACTTGTGCTGGAAGTAATGCTTCTGCAATATATGTTGATGGATCAGCATTCCACTCTATAACATCTATTTTCTCTCCATTTAGCTCATTTATTATATTTTGAATACGTATTCCTTTTTGTCCTACACAAGAACCAACTGGGTCTATATTTTCATTTGATGAATATACTGCAACTTTACATCTTTTTCCTGGGTCTCTTGAAATTCCTTTTATTTCTATTAATCCTTCATATATTTCTGGTATTTCTAGTTCAAATAATTTTCTTAAGAAATCGTTATTTGCTCTTGAAACTACTATTTGCATTGAACCTTTTGGTCCTTTTTCTACACTTGCAACACAAGCTCTTAGTTTTTGATTTACATAGTATTTTTCAGTTGGTATTTGTTCTTTTAATGGCATTACACCTTCAATTCTTCCTAAGTCTAACACTACAAGAGCTTTATCAACTTTTTGAACTATACCAGATACTATTTCTCCTTTTTTCTCACTAAATTCGTTAAAAATTACCTCTCTTGAAGCTTCTCTTATTCTTTGTACAATTACTTGTTTTGCAGTTTGAGCAGCAATTCTACCAAAATTCTTAGGCATTAATTCTTTATCTACAATATCTCCAACATTATATTTAACATCTATTTTTCTAGCATCTTCTAATGAAATTTGAGTTTTATCATTTTCAACTTTTTCAACTACTTCTAACTCTTCGTAAACATGTGTCTCTCCAGTTTCTCTATTCATTGTAATTTTTACATTGTCTGTATTTACATCAAAATTTCTTTTATATGCTGTAACTAATGCTGTTTCTATAGATTCTATAACATATTCCTTTTTTATCCCTTGTTCTTTTTCTAAATCGTCTAGTGCCAAGCATTTCTATTAAAAGGTAATCCTGTTACTACTCTTTCGTTAT
>CALXJR010000137.1 GCA_944388675.1 uncultured Clostridia bacterium | reverse complement strand
AAGTTGACCCTTATTCTGTGAAATTTTTTTTAAATTTTTTCAAAAATCTATTGACTTTTCATAGTTGGTCTCCTTATAGTCTGCTTATTTTATTGATAAGGACATAATTATTCTTATTTAATTACTAATATCATTATTTAATACAATTTATTATTATATCTTTTATCTCCCCACCAATTTAGTATAATTTCTTTTAATAATATAGTTTTTCTATTTTCATAGTCAGTTAAATTTTCCATAATTGATATTTCTGTTATTATATCATACTTAGAGGAACTATTAATAGTTTAATGAATTCAAACAAAAACACATCAAGCTATATTAATCTTTTGATTTAAAATCACTTATAATTTCCATAATTTGGATTTTACTACATGTTTAAATATGTCAATATTTTTACATACAATATTTTTCTAAATATATAATTTCTTTATTTTGTGCCTTTGTATATTCAATTTCTGACTTTGTACTATCTCCTATATAACCATTTTTGTTTATAACAAAAATGGCATCTGACATATCTATTTTTTGTTTATGCATTTCATCTAACATTTCTTTTGTTTTATCATCTATATTTTCTTTTTTTATTCTATTAAAGAAATTTGGTGTAAGTACAATGTTTCCCTTTAAAGTAAGTTCTTCTTGAACCTTTATAAATTCATCTTTAAATTTAATTGAACCACATAAAGTTATTATTTTATATTTATTCATTTAGTCTCTCCCTATAAACAATTTGTTTTCATTATAATAACATATATTAACAGTAATTATCAATACAACTACTCTTAATATCACTTATATTTTAAATTTTCACTTTAATTATTAAATAACCTTTATTATATTTTGCTTTAATATTTCCACCATTTAATTCTACAAGTTTTTTTGCAATAGATAAACCTATACCAGTTGATTCTTTTGCATTTTCTACTGAAAAATAGCGATCAAAAATTTTTTGAACTGTTGTTGCATCTAATGATGTAGATTTATTAGAAAAAGTAATGACTCCATCTTCATTCATTATAATTTTAAAATCTCCATTACTATATTTTGCTACATTTGACAATATATTTTCAAATATTCTTATAATTGAAGTTTTATTTACTTTTCTATATATTTTTTTATTGCAAATGGAAATTGTTGGAGTAATGTTTTTTCCCTTAAAGATACTATAAAAATTTACTAATGTCTCTTCTAAAATTTCGTTTATACAGCATTCTTCTTTTTTTATATTTACCATTTCAATATTATCCATTGTTTTTGAAAATTCAAATAATTGTCCAGTAAGTTCAGTTAGTTCATCAGACTTTTTTTGTATTATTTTTAAATATTTCTTTTGATTGCTTGATAATTCTTCTTGGTTTATTAAATCAATATATCCTTTAAGAGCAGTTAAAGGTGTTCTTAAATCATGTGAAATATTAGTTATTATTTTCTTCAATTCTTGATTTCCATTTTGGTATTGTAATTTTTGTTTTCTTAGGTTCATTAGATTATTATTTAAATTTATGGTTAAGCTTTTAATATCTTTATCAGATGAAGATATAGTAATTAAATTATTTGTATCTTCATTTAATATACTAGGAAAAGATTTTTCAATTTCTTTAATTGCTTTTTTTAGTAAATATAATTTTACTATTAATAATATGCAAATAAAAGATAATAAAATAATAATCAATAGTAATCCAATGTTCAACTTCTTCCTCCTACTTCAATTCTTTTTTAGAAAAAATATATACTCCTAAAATATTTATAATCACTATTAAACTAATAGAATAAAAAGGCATTTGTTGTAGAAATTCTAAATCATTATTTCCTATTTCCATAGCTTGTCCTTGTGGAATTGAAAGATAAATAATCTTTGCTTGTTTAACTTTTTGGTCACCTGGATAATTAGGATCAGGTTCTTGGCTGATAATATGTGTATTACCATTTTCATCTGTATAAGTATGATTTATATATTTATTACTATTAGCTATTAAACCAAATGATCCTTGTGCTACATACATTGCTATGAAAAGAATTATACATATTGTTGTTGATATAGTTATTTCTGAACATATCATTGCTATAAAGTTAAAAATAGAGCAAAATGATATAATTACTAAAATAGTATTTAATATGACTAATGCAAATTGAGATAATGGCATTTGCATTTGTCCAAATAAAGGTATTCCAATTAAAAACACTAATACTAGATAAATAATTTCGCATAAACTAGAAGTTATTATACTAATAATAAGATTTGAAAAAAATATTGAAATTCTACTATGTCCAACAATTATTTTGTTTCTTATTATTCCTTGTGAATATTCTTTTCCAACAAAAATACTTACAAAAATTGCAATAAGTAGCCCTATATACATTATAAATTCATTTATCAAAACATCTAGTTTAGTTTCTTCATGCCTAAATAATGTAAATATTGCCAGTCCTATTGTTAAGAATATAAAAAGCCAAAACACAACATCTTTTTTTAATCTAAAAAAACCCGCCTTTAATAATTTAATCATTCTCTGCACCTCCAATTAAATTCAAATAATAGTTTTCTAGTGATTCTCCCTTTTCTTGAAAATCATTTACTATACAATTTCTTTTTGAAAGTGCAATAACAAGTTCTGTTACATTTATTTTTTCATATATATCAATTATATCATTAGAAATAACTTTATATTTTAGACCTTTTTCTTCTAAATATTTAACGCATTCTTTTAAATTAGTTACATTTATTTGTGTTCTTATTCTGAAATTTTGTTCTAATTCCTCTTTATTAATTTCTTTAATAATTTTTCCTTTATTTATAATACCATAGCATGTTGCAATTTTTGATAATTCATCTAAATAATGACTAGAAATCAGGAAAGTAATATTTTTTTCTTTATTTAGTCTTAAAATTAATTCTCTAATTTCTATAATTCCTTCTGGATCTAATCCATTTATTGGTTCATCCAAAATTAATAAATCTGGATTACCAACTAGTGCAATTGCTAGTCCTAATCTTTGTTTCATTCCTAAAGAGAAATGGTTTGCTTTCTTTTTACCCGTATCGTTAAGTCTTACTAGTTTCAATATTTCTTGTAGATTATCATAAGAAGGTAAACCTATAACTTTATATTGTTCTTTAAGATTATCTTCTGCTGTCATATCTAAGCAAATTGATGGTGTTTCAACTATTCCTCCTAACCTTTTTCTAGCTTCAACAATTTTTTTACTATTACTTGAAATACCATAAATTGCATATTCCCCTGATGTAGGTTTTTGTAATCCTGAAATAATCCTTATTAATGTAGTTTTACCTGCCCCATTCTTTCCTATTAAACCATAAATGGCACCTTTAGGAATATGCATATTAATATTATTTAAAGCTTTAAATTTTCCATACTTTTTTTCAATGTTTTTTGTTTCTAAAATATATTCCATTTTTTTCCTCCTTCCTTATAAAAAATTTTATCATAAAATAGTTAAGGAAGTAGTTAAGAAACAGTTAAGAATTAGTTAAGATTTAATCATATAATTTATAACCAATTCCCCAAATAGACTCTATATATTCTTTATTGGTTATATTTCTTATTTTCTTTCTTATATTACTTATATGAACTTTTAAAGTATTTTCATCATAAATTTTAGTTTCTATAGTATTATTTTCATTTATTAAATTAATCAATCTTGTTTTGGTTACAATTTCCTTTGGCTTTAATAATAATTGTTCTAAAATTGTATACTCTATTTTAGTTAAACTAATTTTTTCTTTATTTATATACAATAAACGTGTTGATCTATCTAAAATCATATCTTTATATTTCAATTTTTTATTTTCATTTTTTGTATTCATTCTTAATTGAACTTTTATTCTTGCTAATAATTCATTTGTATCAAATGGCTTAGTAATATAATCATTTGCTCCACCAATCAATAAATTTACCTTGTCTTCTGATGACATTTTTGCACTTATAACTATAATTGGTATATTTTTTACTTTTTCTACAATTTCCTCTCCATTAATTCCAGGTAACATTAAGTCTAATAATATTAAATCTATGTTGTTATGTTCAATTAATAATAAAGCCTCAGTCCCAGAATATGCACTTATGACTTCATAATTTTCTTTTTTTAATATGCTTTTAATTAAACTATGAATATCTTTATCATCTTCTACAATCAAAATTTTTTTCATTCTTTATCCGCCTATTTAATTAATATTTTACTTTGTACCCATTTTTTTACATTATTTATGTCTTCATCATTTGGATGTGATAAAGCTTTATCAAAGTTTTCTATAAATGCTTTTAATCTAGCATCTTCTGGATTTTGAAGAATCATTTGTTCATAT
>CALXJR010000136.1 GCA_944388675.1 uncultured Clostridia bacterium | reverse complement strand
GAGCCGTATGCGGGAAAACTGCACGTACGGTTCTGAATAGGGGCTAGTGTCGTGAGGCACTTGTCTACTAAACTGTAATTTTTGGTTTAAATAGGAGATTAACTATGAATGAAGTAAATAATAAGGAATTACATGATATATTTAAAAAAATATCAAACAAGGATGAAATAGGATACAATGTTTTGTATGAAAAATATAATAAACTAGTGTATTCAATAGCATTTTCAATATTAAAAAACAAGCAAGACAGTGAGGAGATTGTTCAAAAAGTTTTTATAAAAATTTGGAGAATAGAAAAAGAAAAACTACCCACAAGAAATGAAGCAAGTTGGTTATATTCTGTAACTAAAAATGAAGTACTAAACTTTCTAAAGAATAGAAAAGGAGAAGTTAGTATGGAAGATTTATACTATGTAAGTAGTGAAGATAAAGAGTTAAATGATATTATTGAAAAGGAAACATTTAATAAAATTATAGAAAAATTACCCATGGAAGAGCAGGAAATAATTTCTCTTAAGATACTATCTAATTTATCTTTTATGGATATTTCAAAAATATTAAATATGCCTATAGGTACAATAAAATGGAAATATTATAAATCAATAAATACTCTAAAATCATTATTACAGGGATTAGGAACGATAATAATTGTCTTTATGATAACATTAAAGACATTATTTAAAAATGAAAATAATATTGAAAATAAAGGGCTAGAAAATCTGATAGAAGAAACTGAAAAAAAAGACACATATGATGAAAGTTTAAATAATTATTTAAAAGAAGAACAAACAACCGAAAATATTGTTCAAGAACAGGTTAATAATGGACAAATAAATTGTTATATAGCTCCCAAAATTACTATTTTAGCGATATTTTTTACAGTGGTGATAATTTTGATAATTTTTTTCAAAAAATACCAACCAAAATTCAAAAAAAAAATGTCTAAATAATAGAAAGGGATGAAAATATATTTTATGAATAAAGTTTTAAAAAATATTACTATAATATTAATCGGTATATTTATTTTGTGTATTTTAATATTTGGGTTAAAGTATTTAAGTAGAAAATATTTCTTTAAGGATATAAATAATGGAAATAGAGATTATATTAGTATAGAATTTGATGAAGAAATAATCAAAATAACTAATGCTGATGATATTGCAAGATTTAAATATATCCTAGAAAATTTAGAATATGATTCTGAAATATGTAAAGGAGAAATTACCCATAAAATAAATTATAATAATGAAATATATTATATCAAAGAGGGATGTAGAGAAATATTAAAAGAAAATAAACAAGCAAAAATTACTGAAGAAAAATTAAAATGCTTATTAGAAATAATACAAAAGAATAAATATGACAATATAAATTAAGTACTACACATTCTATAATAAAAATTTCAAATATTTGTATCATAAAATTTTTAATTGTGTTAATTTAGGGGGTATAGAATAAATTTAATATTCTATACAATGCTAGCAACTCTTAAATAAATATTATATATTATAAGTAAGGAGGAAAAAATGAAAACCAAAAAATTGTTTAAAATTTTGACTATTGGAGCTACAATATTTGCTTTACTTTCTTTAGGAAGTAGGAGCTTTGCAGCTGGAACATGCGCATTTTCAATGGGAGCAAACTTTGATGGAATTGATACTACACCGGAAACTTTAAATGCTGCATCGTATTATGGACAAATGGGGTATCATTCATATTATTCAACACAACCAACATTTGATATACTAAATGGAAATTTCTCTAATGGAACAAGAAGAGTAGAAAGCGATATATTATTTATTTCAGGACACGGTAGAGATGATGGAAAAAGAATTAGAGTTTTACAAACAGGAATTGTTACAGGCTCTACATCTAATGGATTTGTAGGGATAAATAATGTAAATTGGAATACTACAAAACTTGTTGTATATGCAGGATGCCTAACAGCCAAAATTGGAGAAAATAATCATATAACTGTAGAAACCTATAGAAAAGGAGCAGATACAACGCTGGGATGGCATCAATCAATTGGGGCAACTTCTCATACAAAATGGCTAAATCGATTTAACAGTAAAATTGCTAGTGGAGGTAGTTTTAGTGGAGCGTTTAATTATGCTTCTAGTTTCAATGATTATAATGATAATAGAGTAAAAGATTTAGGAGTATATGGTGATTGGAATTATGTATATAAATTAAACAGAAATAATGAAATTTTGGATAATCCTAATACTATTGCTGTTACAACTAATGTGGAATTTACTACAGCAAATCAGAATATTGAAGGAATAATAGAACTTATAAAAGCTAATAATCCAACATTTAATCCAGATAATTATGAAGTACAAATATTTAAACTAAATGAAGATGATAATTTCTTCAATATTGATTTTATTCGTAAAATAAATGGCTTTACCACTAATTTAGGTTACAATATTGCTGTCAATAATGGTAAAGTTGTATACATAACTAATAATGACAAAGAAATTGTAGAAACAAGAAGTGTTATGACAAAATTAAACAGTGAAGAGGAACAAATACATATAAATAGAGCTAGGAATCAAGCACTAGAAAAAGTTCAAAATACAGATATGGGACAAGTTACAATTAAAGAGCAATCCGCAAGTTACTATTATGATTGTATTAAAGATAAAAAGTATTATCAAGTATTTTCAACTTTAGTAAATGATGAGGGAGATGTTACTGTAGAAGAATATTTAGAAGAAATATAGATGAAAATCTAAAGTGCAAAACAAATAAAATGTATTGAGCAATGATACACAAAATATGTGAAGATACAGAAAAACATTCCAAAATTCTTAAAATGTAATAGTATCAAGTAAAATAGAATATATTTTGCTTGATGCTATTCATTTTTAACATGATAGCTTATGAGAAAAAAAAACAGTTTTCCCATAGTTTTTTGCATTAACTGATATAAAGTATATGGAAAAAGAAATTGAATATGGAGAAATAAAAAAATTATCTAAAGAAATAATAAATAATTTAGATACTATATTAAATAGAATTGAAATAGAAAATTTTATAGCAATAAAGTATTATAAAAATGGAAGATATAATGAAATAAATGGAACAGTAACTAAGATAGACTTTTAAAAAAGAAAAACAGGTTAATAAAGAGATAGATGTAAACATAGTAGACATAGTTAATATTTCAATACTATAAAAAGTAGTTAGCCATTAACTAACTACTTTAATATTTAATAATCATTATCGAGTAATTCTACTAATTCGCCAGAGAATAAGCCATATATAAGAGTTTCAATAAGACTTAATCCTAAAAATATTATAACTTCCCAAGTTATATCTCCATATATAACAGAGAATGAGTGAAAAATAATAACATTACTAAATCCGAAAAAACTTGTGATAGAAAAAGATATAACTGTATTAATTACTCCAAATAATAATATTACAATTGTTTGTTTAATTTCTCCTTTACTCACACAAAAGCCTCCTTATATATTAACTAAATGATATTATAACACAAAAAAAATAAATCGCAAGTTTCTTGCGATTTTATGAAAATAATCTGCATTTTTGAGAAAATTAAAAGTAAACAAAATGTGGAGGAATTTTCAATGAAAAATGTAAATATAGGAAATATATTAAAAAATATGAGAAATATAAATACTAAATATACACAAAAAGATATGGGAGAAAAATTATCATTATATGACACAACAATTTCAAGTTATGAAAGAGGAAATAGTCAACCTGATTTTCAAACAATATTAAATTATGCTGAAATATGTGATTTTGAAATAAAAATAATAAATAAAAGGACCGGACAAGAAAGTACAATAGAAGAATTATCAAAAGAACTATAAGAGATACAACATATTACAGTAGTCATAATAACTACCATACAGGAATTAAAAAAGGATTTTAAGACATTATAATATAGGCATTGGTGGTGGTGAAATGAGTGTTTTTGATAAGTATCTATTAAAAAAAGATAATCTTTTAAAAAGAAGAATTGAAATAGATAATAGCTTATATGAAAAATTAGTTGAATTTTCAAATATATATGATGCTTCAATCAATAAGCTAGTAAATATTGCTATCATTAATATGATAGAAACTGAAAATGTAGAATTATATGAAAAGAAAGATAATGAGATTGTTGAAGCACATAATTTTGCAATACGAGAAACATCATATAGAAAATTAGAAGAATTAAAAAATAAATATGGTTTATCAATATATAAGTTAACAAATATTGCAATTTATCATGCTTTAAATGATTAGAAATTTAGTTTAGACTAGAGAAATCTAGTCTTTTTTTATTAAATTGTAGAAAAATGTCGAAAAATTTTTTACTTGACAAAATAATAAATTAGTTATTCTGACTACTACGATAGGTTGACAAATAATTTTTATTAATTATAATATATATATGTCTGATATTTGTAAAAAAATATTAACAGGTTTATATCAATACGGCTATCCACAAGAAGAAATTAAGAAATTTATTGATTCAAAGTGTTATTCTTTTGATGAAACTGATTGCCTAAATAAAGAAGAATTACAACATAGGATAGAAGAAATGAATAAAGTAAAAGATTTTTCGTTATATATTGAAGTATAACCTAAAATATATTTTATTTAATTGTTTGTATTGTTAATGTCAATATATAAATGTACAAAATTTTGAATTTAGTTATGTACAATTTTGTACATTATTAAATTCAATTTT
>CALXJR010000135.1:0-2500 GCA_944388675.1 uncultured Clostridia bacterium | reverse complement strand
AGGCCCGAATTCAAATTCTTATATTAATATTTTTGATATAAGAAAGGAAAGTATAGAAAGTGGGGAAAAAGGATATTTAGCAAGTAAAATAATTAAATTAATTGGCTTTTTCAATTTAGTTTTTGGTGAAATGAATGAAGAAGAAAAAGCACTAATTGAAAGTAAAATAATTAATACATATAAGAAAAAAGGTATAAACTTTAACGATAAAAGTTTATATAAAAATAAAAAAATATTTAAAACATCAAGAGATATGCCATTATTAGAAGATTTTTATAAAGAATTAGGAGAAGATAAATTAACGCAAAAATTTAAAATAAAATTAATTCCTTTTGTAGAAGGTTCATTAAATTTTTTAAATAAATATACAAATGTAAAATTAAATAATAAATTAATTATTGCAGATGTATATGAGTTAGGGGAAGAAAATTTAAAATATGGAATGTTTATTTGTATGGAATTATTTTGGGACAAAATTAAAGAAAAAAGAGAAGAAAAAAAGGCAATTTATTTAGATGAAATATGGAGATTAATTGGTATTACTTCAAATAAAACAGTAGCAAGTTTTGTATATAAAATTTTTAAAACAATTAGAAAATATGGGGGAAGTGCAGTTGCTGTTACACAAGATATTTCTGATTTATTTAGTTTAGATGAAGGTAATTTTGGCAGAAGTATTTTAAATAATTCAAGTATTAAAACATTTTTTGCACTTGAAGAAGAAAACATAAAAATACTAAAAAAATATACAAATATTTCAGAAAAAGAAGAAATAGATATAAAATCATTAAAAAGAGGAGAATGTCTTATTTTTGTGGGAGATAATCATATCTTAGCAGAAATAAAAAGTTTTCCATTTGAAGAAAAAATAATAAATGAAAAAGGAGCTGAACAAATTTGAGTGAAATAGTTTTAGAAAATAATTTAAGTAATAATATAACAAATGAAAACGAACAAAAAAGTTTTTTAGAAACAACTTTAGGAAAAGCAATAAATACAGGACTTGATATAGGAATAAGGTATTTAATGCCTGATTTAATAGAAGAACAAATAATAGATATAAAAGATAGTTTTTTAAAAAATGGATTTCAAGATGGCATAAAAACAGCAATCGATTCAGCAATTAATTTAGGAAAAAGTGCATTAGGAATTATAACAGGAAATTTTGAAGATATAAATCAAATGCAAACAGCAGTAAAAAATGGTGGAATAATAGATAGTGTATCTAATGTACTAAATTCAGTAATAAATAAAGTAGTGGATAATGGAGTAATTTCGAATTCGGTAGGAAAAGTAATAAAAAATGGAAAAAATGCATTATTAAGTAATATAACAAAAAATATAGAAAGTGAATTTGAAAATCAAGTAAATAATATAGAAAAACTAGAAAAATACACCAATAATTGGAAAGAGTGTTTTAATAATAAAGATTTCGATGGAATGGAAAGAGAATTTGATAAAATAGAAGAACAGTTAGAAAATATTGCACCAATAGAAAAAACAATTCAATCTGCAAGAACAGTAGAAAATTTACATACTTTAATAAAAAATAATGGTAAGAATTTTGATTTATCACAAGAGGAAATAGAACTTGCAAAAATGCTTTAAATATATGAAAAAACTGGGTAAAAATGCTCTATTTTACTTGCAAAAAAATGATTGTTCTAGTATAATACAGAATAGATAAAAACTAAGAAAAGAGGTAAAAAAATGAGCTCAAAAGACACAGAAAATACAGATAAAGTAGAAGACAGAGATGGAAAAATTATTGAAAGAGATATTGAAGCAGAAATGAAAACAGCATATATTGATTATGCTATGAGTGTTATTGTATCTAGAGCATTACCTGATGTAAGAGATGGTATGAAACCAGTACACAGAAGAATCCTATATACGATGTATGAAGATGGATTAACCTCTGATAAACCTTACAGAAAATCTGCTACAACAGTCGGAGATGTTTTAGGTAGATATCATCCTCATGGAGACTCATCAGTATATGATGCAATGGTAAGAATGGCACAACCTTTCTCACTTAGATACCCATTAGTTGATGGACATGGAAACTTTGGTTCTATTGATGGTGATGGAGCTGCAGCTTACCGTTATACTGAAGCTAGAATGTCAAAGATTGCAGAACTTATGCTAACAGATATAGAAAAAAACACTGTAGATTTCATGCCAAACTTTGATGATAGACTTCAAGAACCTACAGTATTACCAGCAAAAATTCCAACACTATTAATTAATGGTTCTTCTGGTATTGCTGTTGGTATGGCAACAAATATACCTCCACACAATCTAACAGAAGTAATAAATGGTATTATAAAAATAATTGATGATGATAATGTTACAGATGACCAATTAATGCAAATAATTAAAGGACCAGATTTTCCTACAGGAGGAATTATTCTTGGTAGAGATGCAATAAAGCAGGCATATACAACAGGAAAAGGCAAATAAAAACAAAGAGCTCATAAAAGAGGAGCAACTGCAAAAG
>CALXJR010000134.1 GCA_944388675.1 uncultured Clostridia bacterium | reverse complement strand
AACCAAGAATACACATTAGAAGAAGTAAAAGCTGATGGGTACTATTTAGCAAGCCCAATTAAATTTAAAGTAGTAAATAATGGTGGAAGTTATAGTATAGAACAAATTACAGAAGAAGGTACACCATCTGGAACAATATCAAGCCAAAACACAACAGAAGAAGATGGAATACCAACAATAAACATAACATTAGAAGATGAAAAAATACCAACATATAATTTACAATTATTTAAAATAAAGAAAACAACAGAAAGTACAGTATCAGATGATGAGTTAATAGCAAAAGCAGAAACAGATTTAGCAGGAACAGAAGTAACACCACTAGCAAATGCAACATTTAAACTATTCAAAGGAGAAGAAGAATTAGGAAAATACACAACAGGAGAAGATGGAAAAGTAACAATAGAAGGATTATATCAATATGAATCAGAGAAAGATATAGATCAAACCTATACCTTAAAAGAAGTGATGTCACCAGAAGGATATGCAAAAGTACAAGATATAAGCTTTAGAGTACAAAAAGATGAAGAAACAAATGAGTTAATATTAATAGATGAAAACAATGTAGACAGAAAATACACAGTAGATGGAAATACTGTAACATTAACAATAGAAGATAGCCCATCATTTAAATTAATAAAAAAAGATGCAGAAACTAAGGAAGCATTAGCAAACATAAAATTTGCAATATTTAATGTAGATGATGGAACAGAACAACCAGCAAGAAATAGTAAAGGAGAAATAATAGGAACTAAAGAAACAATAAATGGAAGAGAATATTACACTGTACAAACAGACAGTAACGGAGAACTAACAGTAGACTTACCAGAAGGCTTATATAAAGCAGTAGAAGTAGAAGCACCAGAAAAATATGATTTATCAAACTCAACATATTACTTTGGAATAGGAGCATCAAGAGAAGCACCAACAACAATAGCACCAACACAAGCAATGTCAATGGGTGGAAGTTCTGAAGACCAAATAACATCAGTAGCAGCAACCAGTGATGGTGGTTATATAGTAGGGGGATATTTTAGTAGCAGTATCATAGTAGATGGAATAGAACTAAAAAATAATGGTGAATATGATGGAATGATAATAAAATATGGAGCAGATGGAGAAGTAGAATGGGCTAAAGCAGTAGGTGGAAACGGTGATGAAAAAATCAATTCAGTAGCAGAAATGCAAGATGGAGGCTACATAGCAGGAGGATATTTTAGGAGTAGAAGTATCACAGTAGATGGAATAGAAATAAAAAATAATAATAATTTTAATGATTATTATTCCGATGGAATGATAATAAAATATGGAGTGGATGGAAAAGTTGAGTGGGCTAAAGCAGTAAGTGGAGAGGGTCATGATTTTATTGAATCGGTAGCGGCAACAAGAGATGGAGGCTACATAGTAGGAGGTTATTTTAACGGATATAACATAGTAGTAGATGAAATAGAACTAAAAAATACTAGAAGAGGTTATTTCGATGGAGTGATAATAAAATATGGAGTGAATGGAAAAGTTGAGTGGGCTAAAGCAGTAGGAGAAAGTGATGAGGACTGTATCAATTCAGTGGCAGAAACGAGAGATGGAGGCTACATAGTAGGAGGATACTTTAAGAGTAGTAGTATCATAGTAGATGGAATAGAATTAAAAAATAGTAGAAGCGGTTATTCTGATGGAATGGTAATAAAATATAGTGTAGAAGGAGAAGTAGAATGGGCAACAAGCGTAGGAGGAAGCAGTTCTGACCAAATAACATCAGTCTCAGCAACTAGCGATGGAGGATATATTGTGGGAGGACACTTTAGTGGTGATAGCATAACAGTAGGAGACAATGTCTTGATAAATACATATTCAGGTTATTCTGATGGAATGGTAATAAAATATGATGTAGATGGAAAAGTAGAATGGGCAAAAAGTATGGGAGGAAATAATCAAGATGGTATCTATTCAGTGGCAGAAATAAGTGATGGAGACTACATAGTTGGGGGATTTTTTGGATATAGTGCTACTGTTGGAAATCATACTATAACAAGTGAGGGTCTATATGATGGAATATTAATAAAATATGATGCAAATGGAGAAGTAGAATTGACAATAAACATAGGAGGAAGGAATGATGATAGAATTCAATCAGTAGCAACAATCAGCAATGGAGGGTGTATAGTAGGAGGATATTTCTATAGTAATAGTATAACAGTAGGAGACTATACCCTAACAAATGCAGGAGATAATGATGGAATGGTAATAAAATTTGAGAATGTAGACTTAAACAATCCGACTACAATACAAGCACAATCAATAGGTGAAAGTAGCTCTGACCAAATAACATCAGTATCAGCAACCAGTGATGGAGGCTATATAGCTGGAGGATATTTTACAGACAATATCACAGAAGGAGACTATACGCTAACTAATAAAGGTAATTCTGATGGAATGGTAATAAAATATGGAGCAGAAGGAGAAGTCGAATGGACAACAAGTATAGGAGGAAGTAATTATGATTATATATACTCAGTAGCAGGAACCAGTGATGGAGGATACGTAGTAGGTGGAGATTTCTCAAGTAGTATCACAGTAGGAGATTTTACTTTAACAAGTAATGGTAGTTCTGATGGAATGTTAATAAAATATAGTGTAGAAGGAGAAGTAGAATGGGCGACATCAGTTGGTGGAAGTCATATTGATCATATATACTCAGTAACAGGAACCAGTGATGGAGGCTATATAGTAGGAGGATATTTTCATAGTAGTAGTATCACAGTAGGAGACTATACGCTAACTAATAAAGGTTGTTCTGATGGAATGGTAATAAAATATAGTTCAGAAGGCAAAGTAGAATGGGCAAGAAGCATAGGAGGAAGTAATTATGATTATATATACTCAGTAGCAGGAACAAGTGATGGAGGCTATATAGTAGGAGGATATTTTAGTAGTAGCATCACAGTAGGAGACTATACTCTAACAAGTGCAGGTGGTCAAGATGGAATGGTAATAAAATATGATAAAGAAGGAGAAGTAGAATGGGCAACAAGCATAGTAGGAGGTATTCATGAGTATATCAACTCGGTATCAGTAACAAGTGATGGAGGATGCATAGTGGGGGGAAACTCCCAAAGCAGTAATGTCACAGTAGGAGACTACACATTAGTCAATGCTGGCGGTTATGATGGAATGGTAATAAAATATGATAAAGAAGGAGAAGTAGCATGGGCAAGAAACATAGGAGGAAGTGATAGTGAATATATAAACTCAGTATCAGTAACCAGTGATGGAGGGTACATAGTAGGAGGATGGTTCAAAAGTACTAGCATCACAGTAGGAAACTATACACTAACAAATGCAGGTAATTATGATGGAATGGTAATAAAATACAATAGTGACGGAAAAGTAGAATGGGCAAAATCGGTTGGTGGAAGTAATTCAGACTATATTAAATCAGTAATAGAATTAAATGATGGTTCGATAATTGCAGGAGGATATTTTAACAGTAGTACAATAGAAATAGATGAACATACGCTAACCAATAATGGTAGTGCTGATGGAATGATTTTAAGAATAGTAAATCAAGTAGGAGCACCAGAAGTACAAGAGTTAACAGTAGAAAACTCAAGAAAAGTATTTAATATAACAACAGATGTAAATGAAATAGATGGCATAAAAGGTGGAAGCATATCAGGAGAAGATTTAAATCCATATGAAGAAGTAAAATATGGAGACAATAGTGTAAATGAAATAAAAATGACACCGGATGAAGGATATGAAATAATAGGAATAACAGTAAATGGAGAAGAATGGACTTTTGTAGAAAATGAAGATGGAACATACACAATGCCACAATTTGAAAATGTTACGGAAGATAAACATATAGTAGTAACATATTCTAAAAAAGATAATAAAATTGTATTAAATAAAGTAGATTCTGAAACAAAAGAACCATTAGAAGGAGTAACATTTAAATTAGATCAAATAGAAGAAAGAACAGAGCCAGAAGGAGTAATAGAAAGTTTAACAGATAATGGAGCAACATATAAAATTGCAGATACATCAAATGAATTAACAGATGTATTAGGACCATTAACAGATAATGGAACATATACATTTGTTGAAGAAGATGGAAAATATGTACCAACCAATAGTAAAACATATCAATTAGCACATGATGGAACAGCAGGAATAGGAAACTCAACTGCGAATTCATATATGCAAATAGACTTAAGTGATAAAGAAGGAGAATATGTAGTAGTTGTAAATGCAGAAGTATCAAGCCAAAGTAGTAGTGATTATGGATATGCAACAATAACACAAAGTACATCTGCACCAACATATAGTAGTAGTACAGGAAGATTTATATATGTATCAGGAACAATATCTGCAAAAGACTATACGTCAACGATAACATTACAAGGAAATCAAGTATATTATTTACATTTAGGCTATAGAAAAAGTTCAAGTACAGATACTGGCGATGATAGAATAGTATTTAATAGTATAAAAGTATATGGAGCAAAAGATACAACATATAACTTTATACAAAATAGTGAAGGTGGATATGAATCAAATAACCAAGGAAAAGCAAGTACAGTAGCAAATTCATATATACCAATAGATTTAACAGGTTTAACAGGGAAATATAATTTAACTGTAAATGCAGAAGTATCAAGTCAAAGTAGTTACGATTATGGATATGCAACAGTAACAAGTACAGAAACAGCACCAACATATAGTAGCTCTACAGGAAGATTTATCTATATTTCAGGAACAACTGGTATTGCATCAGAACCAACAGAGTACACAACAGTATTACAAGGAGGGCAGAAGTATTATTTACACTTTGGTTATAGAAAAGACACAAGCGTAGATAGCGGAGATGATAAATTTACAGTAAATAGCATACAAGTAACATTAAATGATTCAGAGTTATACCATACAGAAGTAACAACAAATAGTGAAGGACAGGCAATAACTCAAATACCATTTGGTAAGTACCAAGTAACAGAGGTAAACACACCAGAAGGTTATGAGAGTATTGAACCAATAATAATTAACTTTAAAGATGAAGATAAAAGTGTAGTAGAAAACAATAATAACATACAAGTAACGGTAAATGAAAACGGAGAATTTACAGTAGAAAATAAACAATTACAAAGAGTAATAGTACATCATTATTTAAAAAATGATGAAGGAGAATATACACAAACAAAAGTAGCAGAAGATGAAGTATTGATTGGAAAAGCAGGAGAAGGATATAAGACAGTACCACACTTAGACTTAGATAAATATGAATTAGAGAAAGATGCAGAAGGAAACTATGTAATACCAGAAAATGCAAATGGAACATATGACAACGATTCAAGTGTAGACCAAGAAGTAATATATTATTATGAAACAAAAGATTATCCATTAATAGTACATCACTACATAGAAGGAACAACAAATCCAGTACCATTAAAAGATGGAAGTTTAGCAGAAGATGAAGAATATACAGGAAAAGAAGGAGATTCATATACAACAAATGCAATAGAAGACTCAGAATTAGATGAAAAATACGAATTAGTAGAAACTCCTTCAAATGCAACAGGAAATTACATTGCAGGAGAAACAGAAGTAACATATTATTACAAGGTAGCAGAAAGACCATTAACAATAATAAAGACAGGACAAGAAGGAGAAGCTTTATCAGGAGTAACATTTGAAATATTATCAAAAGAAGATGCAGATAAAGAAGAACAAATAGGAGATATAGAAAGTATACAACCAAACGGAGATTACTACTTTGTGGAACAAAATGGAAAATATGTGTCAAATAATAAAGGAAAAGATAATACAATAGCAAGTAGTTATATAAAGATAGACTTAACAGGAAAAGAGTCATCAACATTAAAAATAAATGCAGAGATATCAAGCCAAAGTTCTGATTATGGATATGTAACAGTAACAAGTAATACAACAGTACCATCATATAGTAGTTCAACAGGAAGGATATTTAGAATATCAGGACAAACATCAGCAAGAGATTACACAACAACATTAAATGGAGGACAAGTATATTATCTACATTTATGCTATTACAAAAATGCAAGTACATCTAGTTACAACGACACATTTACAGTAAACAGCATAGAAATAAATGATTATGATGTATTGTCTAAACAAAGTTATGTAACAAACGACCAAGGTAAAATTAATGTAACATTAGATGCTGGAGAGTATGTAATTACAGAAACAGAAGTGCCAGAAGGTTATAAATTACCAGACAATCCAACACAAACAATAAACATAACAAAAGACCAAGATTCTTACGAATTAAACATACAAAATGAAAAAATTCCAGCTCAAGTAATAGTACACCATTATATTGAAGGAACAGAAACACAAGTGCCATCACAAGATGGAGGAGTTGTAGCAGATGAAATAAAAACTGGTTTAGTAGGAGATATGTATGTTAGCAAAGCTTCAAACAATATTGCACAAAATTACGAATATGTATCTTCAACATCTAACACATCTGGAACAATGACAGAAGACCCAATAGAAGTAATATACTATTACAGAATAAAAGATGCAGGAATAGAAAATGAAATAAGCAAAACAGGAACAGAAAAAATAACAAGTGAAGACCAGTTAGTTGAATACACAATTACATATACAGGCAAAGTAACAGATTATATTGGAAAAGCAACGGTAACTATAACAGACACACTACCATATGAGATAGATGAAACAAAATCTAGCTTAGATGGGGGTCTATATAACGATGCTCAAAAAACAATAACATGGACAATTGATGTAGATGATATAGATACATACACAAATGAGACAAGTGGAAACATAAGTATAACAAAACAAATAAGTGTAGCATATGAAAATATGGATTACAGCAAAACAAGCTTTGAAAATAAAGTACAAGGAAGTATCTATTTAGAAGAAACAGAACAAGAAGAACCAACAAATGAAGATAAAGTAGAAACACAAACAGAGTTTACAACAAATGTAACAGTAACAAAGGTATGGAACCATACAAATAACATCTATGAAGTACCAACACAAGTAGAAATACAAGTAAAAAATGGAGAAGATGTAGTACAAAGTCAAATAATCAATTCATCAAATAAAGTTGGTGAAGATGAGAACACATGGAGCTACACATTTACAGGACTTCCAAAATATGACGAAAATGGAGAATTAATAATCTACACAGTAGACGAAGCAGAAGTAAATTCAGGAGACCTAGCATATTATGATAAACAAATAGAAGGAAACACAATAACAAACACATATGTAGGACCAATAATCTCAGCAGTAAAAGAATCATCAACAGGAGATGAAGATAGAGGCTATGTACTAGAAGGAGAAACAATAACATATACAATAACAGTTACAAACGATGGTGGAAGAGATAAATTAGTAACAGTACAAGATAGCGCTCCAGAAGGAACAACTTTTGTACAAGGAAGCATAAGAGTAAATAACTCAGGAGCAGACAATTACACAGAAACAAACTTAAATACCGGAATACCAGTAAACGTTACAGCAGATGGAACAGCAACAGTAAGCTTTGAAATAACAGTAAATCCATTACAAGGAGAAGATTTAAAGAATTTAACAAAAAC
>CALXJR010000133.1 GCA_944388675.1 uncultured Clostridia bacterium | reverse complement strand
GGTGCAGAAATTGCAAATAATGATTACATATACAACAAAGGTATAGCATTCTCAAACCCAATATCTGCATTAGGAGAAGATGGCTGGATAGATGTATATAATGACGAAACAGATGAGTTAATACATAGATTTACAGTTGACGACTGGTCAAATTACGATACATTAAATCCATACGAATATGCCGAAGATGTAAACTATATAAGAGTTGAAACAAGCACTGTTGCAGAAAACAGCATGCTTACAGTTTACAATGTAAAAGGATTTAATATAGACAGAATAAAACAAGACTTCACACAAGATACACTAGAAAACATAACACAAATAAAAACTCATTTTAGAGGAACAATGCAAATTGCAGGAGAAACAACAGAATACTCTACAGAAGAAAACGCATATTTCGAAGACGAAACATCTGTAGTAAACTTTACCACATCAAAAAATGAAATAAATACACAAACAAGCAATAAGTTGCAAATAGAAATAAACCCAAATGTAAGTCAATACAATACAAGCACATGGACAGATGAGCAATATTTAATAAAACTACCAGAAGATATTATAAATTTAAGCATAAATAACATAACAACAGATAATCAAGAAAATTCAAGAATTAAAAACTATTATCAATATAGAGATAATGGAAACATATTTATCAAGATAGAAATGGAAGGAGAAGGATTTAGCTCATACAGACTATTACTAGATTGCATAGTAGAAACAAATCCAACAGCCCAAAGCAAAACATCAGAGGTTGAACTATATGCATATAATTCAGAAAATAATGTTTACTATACTACTGATCAATCAGAAGATATATATGATTTAAATAACAATAACAACACATCTGAAATAATTGGTAAAAAAACAGACACAATCTCAATTGTACAAGAAGATACATTATTAACATATCAATCTACATCAGATGCAACACCAGAAAACGATACAATATATGCACCATTAACAGCAATTGTAGAAAACGAAGACAGAACAGCAACAGTAGATATAACACTACAAAACAATAAAGAAACATCAATTAGTGATGTAAAAGTATTAGGAACAATGCCATTTGCAGGAAACAAATATCAATTAACAGGAGAAGACCTAGGTTCAACATATAATGCTGAGCTTGTTTCTGATGGAATCGTATTACCAGACGAACTTGCAAGATATGCTACAGTTTACTATTCTACAAATGTAGATGTAAATGATGACACAACAGATCCATCAAACAACTGGACATTGGCACCAGACAGTTACACAGATGTAAAACATTTCTTAATAGTATTTAACAGATATGAAATACAACCAGACGAAAAAGTAACAGTTTCATACAAAATACGAATTCCAGAGCAAATAGAATATAATGAAGTATCATATTCGGCACACACAGTTTATTATTCAGAAAACACCGAAACAGAGACCTCAAGAAAAACAGTAGAAGTAAACAAATTAGGATTTATGCTAACAAAAAGAGTAAACCTAAATATTGCTACAATAAGTAAAGAGGACAATAGTGGAGTAGAAGGTGCAACCTTTAAACTAGTAGAAATGGGAACAAGAGGCACTACAACACTAAAAGAAACAAATGCAGAAGGGCAAGTATCATTTGAGCAATTATTCTTAGAAAGAGATTACACATTAGAACAAATTGGTGTATCTGACGATTATGTAAGAAACCAAGATGTAATAAGCTTTAGAGCTTATGAAGAAGATGGACAAATAAAATTAAATGTTACAAATGGAAATATGAATTACAGCATAGACCAAGATACAAAAACAGTACAAGTAACGATGAATAATGAAGTAAGATATGATTTTGAACTTACAAACTTAAGCACCACAGGAGAAGCAATACAATCTACATTCACATTAACAGGAAACGGACAAAATTTTGAACAAGAAACAAGCCAAGATGGAAAAACAGTATTTACAGGATTATACCCAGAACAAGAATACACTCTAACACAAACTTATTCAAAAGGATATTATATAGAAGACAATAGTAGTGTAACATTTAAATTAACAAGGACAGACTCTGGATTAGAACTACAAACAATAAGTGGAAACTTTGCAAATAGTGGAAGCATAGATGATACAGGTGAAATAAAACCAGTATTAAGACAAACAATACAAAATGAGGCAATTCCAACATTTAATTTAAAAGTAACTCTATATGAAAGTGGAAAAATAATTCCACTAGAAAGTGCACAATATAGAATCACAGGTGGCGGAATAGAAAACGGAGCACTTTACACAACAGATGCAAGAGGAACATTTACAGTACCAGACCTTTATGTACATGTTGATGGAAAAAATGTAACAGGAGAATATACATTAAAAGAAATAGAGCCAACAGTTGGTTATGCACTAGCACAAACAGATATAAAATTAGTCGTATCTAGAAATCCAAGTACTCAAGAACTAACATTAAATGTAACTAATGGAAGCATAAGAGAAGAATACGAAATAGTAGACAACACAGTAAGTATTTGTATAGAAAATAGTATAATATTTAATATTACTTCAAGAGATGGCGAAACAGTAGAATTATTACCAGGCGTAAAATTAGTGATTAAGGAATTAGTTATAGAAAATGACCAAGAATTTGAAAGAGACCCAATGGATGCAGATGGCAACATATTAGGAGAGACACAAATAATAAATGGAGAGTCATGCCAAGTATTTACTACAAATGAGAATGGTATAATTGAAGAAGCTTTAAGAAATGGTATTTATAAAATAGTAAAAATTGAAGTACCATATGGATATCACTTAGAAGAAAACGAAGAAGACAGAACATATTATGTTGGAATTGGTGAAACCAGAGGTGCAGATGTTGAAGCCGAATTTAGAGAACCATT
>CALXJR010000132.1 GCA_944388675.1 uncultured Clostridia bacterium | reverse complement strand
TAAAAGGAGATGTATCAGACAGTACAGGACTATCACTTTCAAAATATACAGATAGCTTCATATTTAACTATGGAGAGATAGTAACAGCACCTGGAATTCCAGAAACTTCAGAAATAGCAGTAGAAAACGAATTAAAACAATTCCAAATTACAACAGATGTTGAAGAAGTAGATGGAGTAAAAGGTGGTAGTATATCAGGAGAAGACCTAGTTTCATATGAAACAGTACAATATGGAAAAGATAGTGTTAACCCAATAGTAATGACTCCTGATGAAGGATATAAAATTGTAAAAATCACAATAAATGATGAAGAATATAGCTTCACACCTGCAGATGATGGAAGTGTTACATTACCACAATTTACAGATGTAACAACAAATAAACACATAGTAGTAACATTTAGTAATACAGCATCTAGTGTATTAGTACATCACTATGTTGATGGAACAGAAACACCAGTTGCACCAGATGACCATATAGCAGGAACAATAGGAGAACCTTATACAACAGCACCACATGTAGACCTAGAAGAATATGAATTAAAACAAGAAAATGGTGAATATGTAATACCAGCAGAAGCAAGCGGTGTATTTACAGAAGATGAAATAGTAGTAACATACTATTATGTAAAGAAACAAATACCTTTAACAGTACATCATTATATAGAAGGAACAAATGAACAAGTTCCTCTAGCAAGTGGTGGAACAGCACAAGATGAAACATCAAAAGGTGAAATTCATACTACATATACAACAGATGCGTTAACAGAAGAAGAATTAGACCCTAAATATGAATTATCAATAGTTCCAGAAAATCAAAATGGAACATATGAATCTCCAGAAGTAGTTGTAACATATTACTACAAGGTTAAACATGTACAAGTTACAACAAGAGTAGAAGGAGAAGGAGGTTCAATTTCTGGACAAAATGAAGCACCATATGAAGAAGTAGAATATGGTGAAGACAGCACAAAAGACATAATAGCAACACCAGATGAAGGTTACAAAGTAAGTACAATTACTGTAAACGGCGAGCCTATTGAATTTGAAGAAGGTCCAGACCATACAGTAGAATTAGATAAATTCATAGACATGACAGAAGACAAAGAAGTAGTAGTAACATTTGAGCAAATACCAGCCCAAGTTATAATACACCATTATATAGAAGGAACAACAGATAAAGTTCCAGCACAAAATGGCGGAGTAGTAGAAGATGAAACAAGAAGCGGACATGTAGGAGACATATATGCTTCAGAAGTTTCAAGCAACATTGCACCAAACTATGAATATGTATCAAGCACACCAAATACTTCAGGATTAATGACAGAAGACCCAACAGAAGTAATCTATTATTACAAAATAAAAGATGCAGGAATAGAGCAAACAATTACAAAAGAGGGAACACCAGATACAATAACAACAGAAGACGAGCAAGTAACATACACTTTAACTTATACAGGAACAGTAACAGATTATATAGGAAAAGCAACAGTAACAATAGTAGATACACTACCATATGAGATAGATATAGAAAAATCTAGCTTAGATGATGGTTTATATAACGATGCCGAAAAGACAATAACATGGACAATCGATAAAGATGACATAGACACATTTACAGATCCATCAACAGGTGAGATTTCTATAACAAAAACAATAAAAGTTGCATATACAAAGATGGACTTCAGCAAGACAAGCTTTGAGAACAAAGTATCAGGAAAGATATATCTTGAAGCAACAAAACAAGAAGAAGGACCAGAAGAAGATACTGTAACAACAAATACAGACTTTAGAACACAAGTAACAGTAACAAAAGTTTGGAACCATACTAATAACATCTATGGAAATCCAACACAAGTAGAGTTACAAGTAAAAGATGGAGAAGATGTAGTTGCAAGACAAGTAGTAAATTCATCAAATAAAGTAGGAGACGATGAAAATACATGGAGCTATACATTTACAGGACTTCCAAAATATGATTCACAAGGTAAGTTAATAACTTACACAGTAGATGAGGCAGAAGTAAATAGCGGAGACTTAGCATATTATGATAAACAAATAGATGGAAACACAATAACAAACACATATGCAGGACCAATAATATCAGCAGAAAAAGAGTCAACAACAGCAGATGAAGATAGAGGCTATGTACTAGAAGGTGAAACAATAACATATACAATAACAGTAACAAACGATGGTGGAAGAGATAAAGAAGTAACAGTAGTAGATAGCGCACCAGTTGGAACAACATTTAAAACTGGAAGCATAAAGGTAAACGGTTCAGGAACAGATAATTACACAGAAGAAGACTTAAAAGGTGGAATAGAAGTAAATGTACCATCACATGAAACAGCAACAGTAAGTTTTGAAGTAACAGTAAATCCATTAGAAGGAGAAGACTTAAAGAATCTAACAAAAGTAATTAGAAATACTGCAACAGTAGATGGAAAAGATACAAACGAAGTAACAGACACAGTAAATAAATCAGATATAGAATTTACAAAAACATCAAATCCAGAAGGAAGCACAGAAGAAACTGTATCAACAGTAACAGCTGGAAACAGAATAACATACACAATAAACTTAACTAACAAAGGAACAGCACCAGCAACAACAACTGTAAAAGATGCAGCTCCTGAAGGAACAACATTTGCAGGAAATATAGTTGTAAAAGTAAATGGTGTAGAACAATTAAAACAAAATAGTGAAAAATACAATGAAACAGAACTAAGTAGTGGAATAACAATAACAGTACCAGCATATGGAACAGCAAGCGTAAGCTTTGATGTAACAGTAAATGATTTAGCAAACAATACAGAAATTAAGAACCAAGCAACAGTAGGAAACTCAGAAGAACCAAATACAAATGAAGTAGAACACTTATATGTAGAACCTATAATTTCACAAACAAAATCAGCAGAGATGTTAGATGCAGAAGAAAGACCAGTAGTAGGAAGAGATTATGCATTAGAAGGAGATATTATAAAATATACAATCACAGTTACAAATAACGGTGGTCTAAGTAAAGATGTCGAAATTAAAGATACAATCCCAGCAGGAACAGAATTTGTAGATGGAAGTATAGAAGTAGTAAATGCAAAAGAAGAAAAAGACTATACATTAAGTGACTTAAATACAGGAATAATGGTAACAGTACCAGAAAAAGATGAAACAGCAGGAACAGCATCTGTAAGCTTTAAAGTAAAAGTAAGTGACTTAGCAGGAGCAGACTTAGAAGCATTTACAAAAGTAATAGGAAATACAGCAACAGTAGATGAAACACCAACAAATGAAGTAGAAGTAACAGTAAATAAATCACATATAACAGCTAGAAAAACATCAGATCCAGCAAGTGGAAGCACAGTTACAGCAAATGACCCAATAACATATACAATAACACTAACAAATGATGGAACAGCACCAGATAAAGTACTAGTAATAGACCAAGCACCTGCAAAAACAACATTTGTAGAAGGAAGCATAAAAGTAAATGGTGAGAAAGTAGAAGAATCAAATAATGTTGAAACATATTTACAAGAAGGAATAGAAGTAACAGTACCAGCAGATGGAACAGCAACAGTAAGCTTTGAAGTAACTGTAGATGATGTAAATGATGGTGACACAATAGAAAACACAGCAACATTAAAAGATCCAGAGACACAAGAAGAAACACCAGTAGAAGGAACAGAACATAAATATGTAGAACCAATAATCTCTGGCAAAAAATCAGCAGAAATATTAACAGCAGAAGGACTACCAGTTTCAGGAAGAGATTATGCATTAGAAGGAGAAAAAATAAAATACACAATTACAGTTACAAATAACGGTGGTCTAGCAACCAATGTTATAATTCAAGATTATGCACCAACAGGAACAAGATTTGCAGAAGGAAGCATAGAAGTAGTAAATGCAAAAGAAGAAAAAGATTTTGCAGAAACAGACTTAAATAATGGAATAGAAGTAACTGTTCCAGCTAAAGTAGGAGAAACACAAGGAACAGCAAGCGTAAGCTTTGAAGTAACAATAGATAAGCTAACAGGAGCAGACTTAGAAGCATTTACAAAAGTAATAGAAAACTCAGCACTAGTAGGTGGAACACCAACAGACACAGTAGAAGTTACAGTAAATAAACCACATATAACAGCTACAAAAACATCAGATCCAGCAAGTGGAAGTACAGTAAAAGTAGGAGACACAATTACATATACAATAACATTAACAAATGATGGTACTGCACCAAGTACAGTACAAGTAATAGATGAAGCTCCAAATGGTACAACATTTGTAGATGGAAGTATAAAAGTAAATGAAATAGCAGTTACAGAAAATAATACAGAAGCAAACTTAGCTGATGGAATAGAAGTAACTGTACCAGCAAAAACAGAAAAAGGAAACGGAACAGTTACAGTAACATTTGAAGTAACAGTAAATGACATAGATGACCAAGACAAAATAGAAAATACAGCAACATTAAAAGATCCAAAAACACAAGAAGAAACACCAGTAGAAGGAACAGAACATACATATATAGAAGCTAAGATTTCTGCAGTTAAAGCTCAAACAATAGAACATCCAGAAGTTGGATATGTATTAGAAGGAGAAACAATAAGATACACTATTACAATAACAAATGAGGGTGGACTAGCAAAGAATGTAGTAGTTAAAGATAAAATACTAGAAGGAACAAGCTTTATAGATGATAGTGTAAAAGTAAATAATGAAGAAACAGCTTATACACAAACAGATTTACAAAATGGAATAACAGTAAATGTACCTGCAAAAACAGAGTCTGGAAATGGAGAGACAACAGTAAGCTTTGAAGTTAGAGTAAATACTTTAGCAGAGGATATATATGAAGGAACAATAACAAATAAAGCAACTGTAGATGAAACAGATACAAATGAAGTACAAACAGAAGTTAAGAAAGCACACATTGTTCCAAGTAAGAGTGCAACACCAGCAGAAGAAGTAAAAGTCACAGCAGGAAATGAAATAACATATACAATAACATTAACAAATGAAGGAACTGCGCAAGGTAAAGTAACTGTAAAAGATGAAATACCAGAAGGAACAACATTTGTACCAGGAAGTATAAAAGTACAAAATGATAGCAATACATATGGAATAGATGATTTAACATTAAAAGGCATAGAAGTAGAAGTACCAGTAGGAGAAACAAGAACAGTAGAGTTTACAGTAGAAGTAAATGATATTAACAATGGAGATAAAATAACAAATATAGCAACATCAACAGATGAAGATGGAAAAGAAACATCAACAGACGAAGTAGAACATACATATGTAGAGCCAGAAATAGAAGGAAGCAAGACTTCAGAAACAGCAAATGGTTTAGGATATGTAGTTGAAGGAGAAGTAATAACATATACAATAACAGCTACAAATACAGGAGATTTAGACAAAAACATAAAAATAAGTGATGAAATACCAGAAGGTACAACATTTGTTACAGGAAGTATTAAAGTAAATGAAGAAGACAGAACAGAATTAACACAAAATAACTTAGAAGCCGGAATAGAGGTTAATGTACCAGCAAGAGC
>CALXJR010000131.1 GCA_944388675.1 uncultured Clostridia bacterium | reverse complement strand
AGACAGTAGAATTCAAAGTAACAGTAAATGACTTAAATAATGGAGACCCAATAACAAACACAGCATATGTAGATGATAAACCAACAAATCCAGTAGAGCATACATATATAGAACCAGAAATATCACAAGAAAAATCATCAACAACAGAAAATGGTCTAGAATATGTAGTAGAAGGAGAAAAAATTACATACACAATCACAGTTACAAATAACGGTGGTCTGTATAAAGATGTGGTTGTTAAAGATAGTGCACCAGAAGGAACAAGCTTTGTAGATGGAAGCATAATAGTAAAAGTAAACGGAACACAAATAAATACAGATAAAGTTTACTCTGAATCAGAATTACAAAATGGAATAACAGTAAATGTACCAGAAAAAGTTGGAAAAATAGCAGGAAAAGCAACTGTAAGCTTTGAGGTAACTGTAGATTCATTACAAGGAGAAGACTTAGAAAACTTAAGCAAAGTAATAAGAAACACAGCAACAGTAGATGAAAATAATACAAACGAAGTAACAGAAACAGTAAATAAATCTGATATTAGTTATGAAAAAACATCTTCACCAGCAAGTGGAGAAACTGTGGAAAACGGAGAAGAAATTACATATTGCATAAGATTAACAAATAATGGAACTGCTCCAGATACAGTTACAGTAAAAGATACAGTGCCAGCAGGAACAGAATTTGTACCAGGAAGCATAAAAGTAGGACAAGAATCAAAACCTGAATTAACAGAAGAAAATTTAAATTCAGGAATAGAAGTACCAGTAGAAGCAGATGGAACAAATACATTAGAATTCAAAGTAAAAGTAGTGGATAATGATACACTAGAAAATGGAAACGAGATAACAAATACTGCAACAGTAAATGACAATCCAACAAATGAAACAGAACATACTTACATAGAACCAATAATAGATGCAGTAAAAACACAAACAACAGAACATCCAGAAAGAGACTATGTACTAGAAGGAGAAACAATTTCATATACAATAACAGTATCTAACACAGGTAATTTAGGAACAACAGTAAATGTAAGAGATAGCATACCAACAGGCACAAAATTTGTAGAGAATAGTATACAAATAATAGAAAATACAAATGGAAATAGCACACCAAAGACAGGAACATTTACACAAGACAACTTAGAAAACGGAATAGATGTAAATGTAGGAGCACAAAATAGCACAACAATAACATTCCAAGTAAAAGTAGTTGAATTACCAGAAGGAACATACTATTTAGAAATAGCAAATAGTGCAGTAGTAGGTGAAGAACCAACAAATGAAGTAACAGAAGAAGTACATAAACCAAATGTAATTCCAAGTAAAGCATCAGAGCCAGCAAGTGGAACAAAAGTAACAGCAGGCGACCCAATAACATATTACATAACATTAGATAATAGACAAGGAACAGCGCCAGCAACAGTTACAGTAAAAGACACTATACCAACAGGAACAACATTTGTACCAGGAAGCATAAAAGTTGGAGGAGAAGCACAATCAGATCTAACAGCAGATAGTTTAGCAAGTGGAATAGAAGTACCAGTAGATGCTGGAAGTACAAGTGTGGTAGAATTTAAGGTAACAGTAAATGATTTAAATAATGGAGCCAAAATAACAAATACAGCATATGTAGATGATGAGCCAACAACTCCAGTAGAACATACATATATAGAACCAATAATAAATGCAGTGAAATCATCAAAAACAGAAAACGGATTAGGATATGTAGTTGAAGGAGAAACAATAACATATACAATTACAATAAACAACACAGGAGATTTAGGAAAACTAGTTACAGTATCAGATAAAATACCAGATGGAACAACATTTGTAGATGGAAGCATTGAAATAATAGAAAATACAAACGAAAACAGTACACCAAGAGCAGAAACATTTACAAAAGATAATTTAGAAAGCGGAATAGAAGTAAATGTGGAAGCTCAAAACGAGACAACAGTAAGCTTCCAAGTAACAGTAAATGATTTACCAAATGGAGAATTAACAAAAGAAATACTAAATACAGCAACTGTTGATGGAAAACCAACAGATCCAGTAAAAGAAATAGTAAACAAAGCAGATGTAAAAGCACAAAAATCATCAGTACCACCAACAGGTTCAAATGTTGAAGCAGGAGACGAAATAACATATTGCATAACAGTAACAAATGACGGAACAGCACCTGCAACAACAACTGTAAAAGATAGTATACCAGCAGGAACAACATTTAAAGATGGAAGCATAGTAGTTGAAGGAAGCTCAGACACATATGAATTAGCGGACTTAACAACTAATGGAATAGAAGTACAATTAAATGCACATGAAAGCAAAACTGTAGAATTTACAGTAACAGTAAATGACTTAAGTAATGGTACACAAATAAGAAATGAAGCAACAATAACAGACCCAGAAACAAGCACAGAAACACCAACAAATGATACAGAACATACATATGTAGAACCAATAATTTCTGCAAGCAAGGAAGCAGAGACAGAAAATGGCTTAGACTATGTAGTAGAAGGTGAGACAATCACATATACTATAACAGCAAGCAATACAGGAGATGCAGAAGGAACAGCAATAATAAAAGATACAATACCAGCAGGAACTACATTTGTAGAAGATAGCATAAGAGTAAATGGAAAAGAAGTAGAAGGTGCTGATTATAATGCAGAAGAATTAGCAAGTGGAATAGAAGTAACAGTACCAGCAAGAACAAGTGAACAACAAGCAGGAACAACAACATTAAGCTTTGATGTTACAGTAAATGATTTACCATCAGAAACTTATGAAGGAACAATAAGAAATACAGCAACAGTAAATGCAACAGATACAAATGAAGTAACAGAAGAAGTTCATAAACCAAACATTACAGCTACAAAATCTTCTAACCCAGCAAGTG
>CALXJR010000130.1 GCA_944388675.1 uncultured Clostridia bacterium | reverse complement strand
TATCTTTTACTTGTAATGTAATTGGTGCTTTTCCTTCTGTGTTTTCTAATACTATTACATATCTTATTTCATCATTTACAGTTACTCTTTCGCTGCTTGCTGGCTCTGAAGTTTTACCTATTCTTACGTGGGCTTTTCTTACATCTTCTGTTACTTCATTTGTATTATTTCCATCTACTGTTGCTATATTTCTTATTGTTGATTGGTATGTTTCTTCTGGTAAGTCATTTACTGTTACACTAAAGCTTATTGTTGTTTCGTTTTGTGCTTCTACATTTACTTCTATTCCGCCTTCTAGGTCATCTTTTGTAAATGTTCCTTCTTTAGCTGTGCCATTTTCTACTATTGCTATGCTTCCGTCAACAAATGTTGTGCCTTCTGGTATTGTATCTTTTACAATTACATTCTTTCCTAAGTCTCCTGTATTTGTTACTTTTACTGTGTATGTAATTGTCTCGCCTTCTCCTACATAGTCTTGTCCTTTTTCTGTTGTTGCAGATTTTTCTTGTGCAATTATTGGCTCTACATATTTGTGCTCTATTTCATTTGTTGGTGTTTCTTCATCTGTTTTTGGATCTGTTGTACTTGCAACGTTTCTTATTGTATCTCCATTTTCTATGTCATTTACAGTTACTTTAAATTCTACTGCTTTACTTTCATCTGCATTTAATTGTACTGTTATTCCGTTTGCTAAGTCGTCTGCAGAATTTCCTGTTGCTGTGTCTCCAACTTTTATACTTCCTTTTACAAAGGTTGTATTTGTTGGTATTGTATCTTTAACAATTACTTCTCCTGGAGCTGTTCCTTGGTTTGTTAATATAATTGTATAAGTTATTGTATTTCCTGCTGTTACTTCTTCTCCACTTGCTGGGATAGAAGATTTTGTAGCTGTAATGTTTGGTTTGTTTACTTCTTCTGTTACTTCATTTGTATCTGTTTCGTTTACTGTTGCTGTATTTCTTATTGTTCTTTCATATTCTCCGTCTGGTAAATCATTTACTGTAACATCAAAGCTTAATGTTGTTGTTCCTGCTTGTTGTTCACTTATTCTTGCTGGTACTGTTACTTCTATTCCACTTGCTAAGTCTTCTGCATCATAATCAACATCTTCTACTTTTTCACCATTTACTCTTATGCTATCTTCTACAAATGTTGTTCCTGCTGGTATTGTATCTTTTATTATTGCTGTTCCTTCTGCATCTCCTGTATTGCTTGCTGTTATTGTGTAAGTTATTGTCTCACCTTCAACTACATAGTCTAACTCATTTTCTGTTGCTACAGATTTGCTTCCAGAAATTATTGGTTCTACATATATATGTTCAGTATTATTTGTTTCTGTATCATTTACTGTTGCTACATTTCTTATTTTTGTTCCATTGTCTAAATCTTGTACTTTTACTTTAAATTCTACTGTTTTGCTTTCATCTGGATTTAATGGTACTTCTATGCCAGTTGTAGTTAAATCTGCTAATCCGTATGCGTTTGTACTATCTTCTACTGCTATACTTCCATCTACAAATGTTGTTCCAGTAGGAATTGTATCTTTTACTGTAGCTGTCGCTGGTGCTGTTCCATCATTGCTTACTGTTATTATGTATGCTATTTCTTCTCCTACTTCTACATTTGAACCACTTGGTGGAATTGACGTTTTATAACCTTTTACATCTGCTTTATTTACTATATCTTTTACTGGATTTGTTGGCTTGTTATCTACTACTGCTGTATTTGTTATTTCCTTTCTTAAGTTTTCTAAATCTTCACCTTCTAGTGGATTTACAGTTACATTAAAGCTTAATATAATTTCATCATTTGCATTTACAAATTCTTTAATCCCTGCTTCTAAGTCTGTTTGTGTTAACTCTGCTTTATTTTCTCCATCTACTTTTATGCTGTTCTCTACAAAAGTTGTACCTTCTGGTATGTTATCCTGTATTGTTACTTCTTTTCCTAAATCTCCTGTGTTGTTTATTGTAATTGTGTATGTTATTGTTTCTCCTTCTTCTACATATCCTAAACCGTTTTCTGTTTCTGATGATTTAACTGCTTTTATTTCTGGTTCAATATATGTATGTTCTACTTCTTCTGTTGGCTCATCATCTACATATGCTGTATTTGTTATTGGGTCTCCGTTATTTAAGTCATTTACTGTTACCTTAAATTCTACTACACTTGTACTTCCAGCATCTACTGGTACACCTATTCCTTCTTCTAAGTTTTCTTGTGTTAGTTCTGCTTGTGCTTCTCCTCCTACTTTTATACTTCCTGGTACAAATGTTGTTCCTTCTGGAATTGTATCTTTTACTGTAACTATGCTTGGAGCTGTTCCTTGTCTATTATCTAATGTTATGTAATATGTTATTGGGTCATCCTTTGTTACTCTTGTTCCGCTTGCTGGCTCTGATGCTTTACTTGGAATTACATTTGGTTTATGTACTTCTTCTGTTACTTCATCTGTTGGTTCTTCACCTACTACTGCACTATTTGCTATTTCTAAATAATATGTTCCGTCTGGTAGATTATCTACTGTTACTTGGAATGTTATTGTTGTGCTATTTTGTGCTCCTACACTTACATCTATTCCGTTTTCTAAGTTGTCTTGTGTAAATGTTCCTTCTTTTGGTGTACTATTTCCATTTGTATTTTCTACTATTACAATGCTATTCTCTACAAATTTTGTACCTGTTGGTATACTATCTCTTACATTTACTGTTGTTCCTAAATCACCTGTATTAGATACTGTTATTGTATATGAAATTGTTTCTCCTTCTAGTACATAGTCTCTTTCTGGATGTTCTGTTGTTTGTGTTTTTACTGCATCTATTATTGGTTCTATGTAAGTATGTTCTGTTTCATTTGTTGGATTGTCATTTACTGTTGCAGTATTTGTTATCTCGTTTCCATTTTCTAGTGTATCATTATCCACTACTTTTACTTTGAATTCTAATGTATTTGTTCCATCTGCTTCTACTGGCACTTCTATTCCACTTGTAAGTTTTTCTTCTGTTAATTCTGGTCTTGTTTCATTTCCAACTTTTATGCTTCCTGGTACAAATTCTGTTCCTGCTGGTACTGTATCTTTTACTGTAACTGTGTCTGGTGCTGTTCCATTATTTGTTAATCTTATTATATATGTTATTTCTTCTCCGTTTTCCACAGTTTCTCCACTTGCTGGGGAAGATTCTTTTTCATAACTTATATCTGATTTATTTACTGTTTCTGTTACTTCGTTTGTATTATTTCCATCTATTTGCGCTGTATTTCTTATTACTTTGCTTAAGTTTTCTAAGTCTTCTCCTTGTAATGGGTCTACTGTTACTTCAAAGCTTACTGTTGCTTCTCCTGATGTTTCTCCAACTTTTTCTGGTACATTTACTGTTATTCCATTTTGTAATTCTGATTCAGAGTAAACTTTATCTGTATTTATTT
>CALXJR010000129.1 GCA_944388675.1 uncultured Clostridia bacterium | reverse complement strand
GGACTTATACATTTACAGGATTACAAAAATATAATGACCAAGGACAAGAAATAAACTACACTGTAGATGAAGTAGGAATAGGCGAAGGAGAGTTAAGATATTATAGTAAAAACATACAAGGAAATACAATTACAAATACATACATAGGACCAGTAATATCAGCTACAAAAGAAGCACAAACAGAAAATGGATTAAACTATGTAGTTGAAGGAGAAAAAATTACTTACACTATAACAGTTAAAAATGATGGACAAATTGAAAAAGATGTAATTGTAAAAGATACTATTCCAGAAGGAACAACACTTAATGGCAAAATAAAAATTAATAATGAAGATTCTGATTACACTTCAGATAATTTAAATGATGGAATAACAGTAAATGTACCAAAACAAGGACAAACTACTATATCATTTACAGTAACAGTAAACACATTAGAAGGAGACTCTTTAACAAAACAATTAAGTAACACAGCTATAGTAGATGGAAAAGAAGTAGGACCAGTAAACAACACAGTAAATAAATCTGACTTAAAATTCTGGAAAGAATCAGAGCCACAAGCTGGAAAAGATGTAAAAGCAGGTGACACAATAACATATACAATCACATTAGATAATAGCAAAGGTACAGCTCCAACAACAGCAATTGTAAAAGATACAGTACCAACAGGTACAACATTTGTAGTAAATAGCATAAAAATAAACAATGGAGAAACAAGCTATACACAAGATAATTTAGCAAATGGAATAAGCATAGACTTAGCAGACCATGAAACAAAAACTATTTCATTCCAAGTAAATGTAAATGATTTAAATGATAAAGATACAATATCAAATACTGCAACAGTAAATGAAACAAATACAGACCCAATAACACATAGATATGTAGAACCAATAATTTCTGCAAGTAAAGCATCTACTACTGAAAATAACTTAAGCTACGCCGTTGAAGGAGAGACTATAACATATTGCATAACAGTAGAAAATAGCGGTAACTTAGCAGGAAAAGCTACAATTAAAGATTTAATTCCAGAAGGAACAACATTTATACCAGAAAGCGTAAAAATAAATGATGTACAAAATGTAGCATATACAGAAAGTAGTCTAAAAGACGGAATAGAAGTAGACGTTCCAGCTTTAGGACAAACAACTTTAAGTTTTGAAGTAACAGTTAAAGAATTAGAAGAAAATGTATTTGAAAAAGAAATAACAAATACAGCAAAAGTAAACGAAGTAGATACAAATACTGTAACAAACACAGTAAATAAGCCAAATGTAATTGCAAGTAAAGAAGCAAGCCCACAGCCAGGCACAGATGTAAAAGAAGGAGACATAATTACATATACAATTAGATTAGACAATAGCAAAGGAACTGCTCCAACAAGTGTACTTGTAAAAGATACAGTACCAACAGGTACAACATTTGCAGGCAACATGACTTTAGATGGCTTCACAATAGATAATAATGAATCAGATTTAGAAGACGGAATAAGTGTATCAATTTCAGCACATCAAATAAGAACATTATCTTTCCAAGTAAAAGTTGGAAATTTAGACAATGCACAAGAAATTACAAATAAAGCAAATGTAGATGGAAAAGATACAAACCAAGTTACACATAGATATGTAGAACCAATAATTTCAAGCAGAAAAGAATCTTCTATAGAAAATGCTAGAGATTATGTATTAGAAGGAGAAATAATTACATATACAATAACTTTAACAAATGAAGGATTTACAGAAGGAACAGCTTTATTAAAAGATGTAATTCCAGAAGGAACATTATTTGTAAATGGTAGTGTTAAAGAAAATGGCGCAGTAAGAACATATACAGAAGAAGACCTAAAAAATGGAATAAATGTACAAGTTCCAAAAGCAGAAGAAACAGTAGATGGAGTAAATCCAGGAACTGCTGATATAACATTTGGAGTAAGAGTAAATAACTTACCAGAAAAAACATATGAAGCAACAATAACAAACAAAGCAAATGTAAATGGAACAGATACAAATGAAGTAAATAACACAGTTTATAAATCAAATGTAGTTGCAAGCAAAGAATCAGAGACAGCAGGACAAGATGTAGAACAAAATGACATAATTACATACAAAGTTAAATTAGATAACAGCTTAGGTACAGCACCAGATACAGTAGTTGTAAAAGATTTAGCCCCAATAGGAACAACATTTATACCAGGAACAATTAAAGAAAATAATAAAGAAACAGAATATACAGAAGATAATCTAAAAAACGGAATAAGTGTTAATATAGAAGCACATGAAGTAAAAGAAATATCATTCCAAGTACAAGTAAACGATTTAGAAAATGCTACATTAATTACAAATACTGCAGAAGTAAACAATATAGATACAAATACAATTACAAATAGATATGTAGAGCCAATAATTACAGCTACAAAAGAATTAAGTACAGAAAATAGTCTTGCATATGTGGTAGAAGGAGAGACTATAACATATACTATAACAGTAGAAAATAGAGGATTTACAAAAGGAACAGCAAATATAACAGATCAAATTCCTCAAGGTACAACATTTGTAGATAAATCAGTAAGAATAAATGGTGTAAAAAATGAAACTTACACAGCAGAAAACTTAAGAACAGGAATACAATTAGAAGTACCAGCAGGAGAAGAAACAGATTCTGGAGTAAATCCAGGAACAGTAACATTAAGTTTTGAAGTTACTGTTAATGAGCTTGCTCAAAATGTATTTGAAAGAACAATCACAAACACAGCAAATGTAAATGGAACAAACACAAATACTGTAAATAGTACAGTAAACAAACCAAACGTAGTTCCAAGTAAAACAGCAGAGCCAGCAGAAGGAACAGATGTAAAACAAGGAGATGTTATAACATATTACATAACTCTTGATAACAGCCTAGGTACAGCTCCAGACACAGTTCTAGTTAAAGATAGTATTCCTACAGGAACAAGCTTTGTAGAAGGAAGTATAAAAGAAAATAATGTGGTACTATCAGAAACAGGAAGTGACAATTTAGAAAATGGAATAAATGTAAGTCTAAATCCACATGAAACAAAAGTTGTTTCTTTCCAAGTAAAAGTAAATGACTTAGATGATACAGCAAATATATCAAATACAGCAACCGTAGATGAGGTAGATACAAAAACAGTTACACATAGATATGTAGAACCAATAATAAATGCAGAAAAATCAACTACAACAGAAAACAAATTAAGTTATGTTGTAGAAGGTGAAACAATTACTTACTACATAACTGTAAAAAATACAGGACATTTAGCAGGAAAAACTACAATTATAGATGAAATACCAGAAGGTACAACATTTGTACAAAACAGCATAAAAGTAAACAATAGCCAAACTCAATACACAGAAGATAACTTAAAAGCTGGAATAGAAGTAGATGTAACAGCTTTAGGACAAACAACTTTAAGCTTTGATGTTACAGTAAATCCATTAGAAGACGAAGCCCTAGTAAAAACATTAACAAATACTGCAATAGTAAATAATGAAGAAGTAGGACCAGTAAATAACATAGTAAATAAATCAGACTTAAAATTCTGGAAACAAGCAAATCCTACAGCAGGTGCAGATGTAAAAGCAGGAGACACTATAACATACACAATTACATTAGATAACAGTCAAGGTACAGCTCCAACAACTGCAGTAGTAAAAGATGCAGTACCACAAGGAACAACATTTGTAGAAAACAGCATTAAAATAGATAATGGAGATACAAGCAACACAGAAGATAACCTAGCAAGTGGAATAAGCATAGATTTAGCAGACCATGAAACAAAAACACTTTCATTCCAAGTAAAAGTTGGAGACTTAGATAATGGTACACAAATATCAAATACTGCAACAGTAAATGATACAGATACTGAAGCGGTAACACATAGATACGTAGAACCAATAATTAGTGCAAGTAAAGCAGTATCTACACAAAATAATTTAAATTATGTTGTAGAAGGAGAAACTATAACATATACAGTAACTGTAAACAACGCTGGTTACTTAGCAGGAAAAGCTACAATAAAAGACCCTATTCCAGATGGTACAACATTTGTAGAAAATTCTGTAAGAGTAAATAATGGAGAAACACAATATACATTAGAAAACTTAAGAGATGGAATAGAAGTAGATGTACCAGCACAAGGTAGTACAACCTTAAGCTTTAGAGTTACAGTAAATACATTAGATAATGGAATATTTGAAAAAGAAATATCAAATACAGCAAAAGTAAATGAAAAAGACACAAATACTGTAACAAGTACAGTAAACAAACCAAATGTAATTCCAAGTAAATCATCAGTTCCAGCAGAAGGAACAGATGTAATAGCAAATGACACAATTACTTATACAATTACTTTAGATAATAGTACAGGTACAGCGCCAACAACTGTAAATGTAAAAGATAATGTGCCAGAAGGAACAACATTTGTTACAGGTTCGGTAGTATTAAAAGATAGAACAACAAGATACACTGAGGAAGAATTAGCAAGTGGAATAAATGTAGATTTATCAGCACATGAAGTAGCAACATTATCATTTAGAGTAACAGTAAACGATTTAGCAAATAGAGATACTATATCAAATACTGCTACAGTAAATGATGTGCCAACCAAAACAATTACACATAGATACATAGAACCAATAATTTCAGCCACAAAAGAATCATCTACAGAGCATAATTTAGATTATGTTGTAGAAGGAGAGGTTATAACATATAAAATAACAGTTAAAAATAGTGGTGACTTAGAAGGAAAAGCTACAATAAAAGATTCTATTCCAGAAGGCACAAGCTTTGTACAAGGAAGTATAAAAATTAATGATGAAGAAAGAGAAGAATTTACATCTTTAAACTTACAAAACGGAATAGATGTAGAAGTACCTGCTCTAGGACAAACAACTTTAACCTTCCAAGTAAGAGTAAACACATTACCAGAAGGAACATTTGAAAAACAAATTTCAAATACTGCAACAGTAAATGATGTAAACACAAATTCTGTACAAGAAACTGTAAATAAACCAAATGTAATTGTAACTAAAGAATCAGACAAAGCTGGAACAGATGTAAAAGCAGGAGATAAAATTACATATACAATTAGATTAGACAACAGCCTTGGTACTGCTCCAACCAGTGTAGTTGTAAAAGATGAAGCGCCAATTGGTACAACATTTGAAGATGGAAGTATATCTTTAGATGGAAAACCTTTAGATAATGTAGAGAAAGACTTAAATAATGGAATAAGCATAAACTTAGCACCACATGAAGTAAAAACATTATCATTCCAAGTAACTGTACAAGATATAGACAATGGTACACAAATTACAAACACTGCAAAAGCAGACGACAAAGATACAAATGAAGTTACAAGTAGATATGTAGAGCCAATAATAAGTGCTACAAAAGAAGCTATATCAGAACACAGCTTAGACTATGTAGTAGAAGGCGAAAGAATAACTTACAAAATCACTGTAAATAATGCAGGTTATTTAGAAGGAAAAGCTACAATAAAAGATAATATCCCAGAAGGAACAACATTTGTAGCAGAAAGCATAAAAATAAATGATGAACCACAAACTTCATATACATCAGATAGTTTAAAAGATGGAATAGAAGTTAATGTACCAGCAGAAGGAAGTACAACTATTTCATTTGATGTAACTGTAAACAAATTAGCTCAAGGAATATTAGAAAAAGAAATAACAAATACAGCAAAAGTAAATGAAGTAGACACAAACTCTGTAAATAGCACTGTAAACAAACCAAATGTAATTCCAAGTAAAACAGCTGAGCCTGAAAGTGGAAGAGATGTAAAAGTAGGAGATGTAATTACATACACAATTAGATTAGACAACAATACAGGTACAGCTCCAACAACAGTAAATGTAAAAGACACAGTGCCAAGTGGTACAACATTTGTAGATGGAAGTATAAAAATAGCAGATGAAAGTCAGCCACAAGAAACAGCCGAAAACTTAGCAAGTGGAATAAATGTAGACTTATCTGCACATGAAACAAAAGAACTTTCATTCCAGGTAAGTGTTAATGACTTAGATAATGGTACACAAATAACAAATACTGCAACAGTAAATGATGTACCAACAGACACTATAACACATAGATATGTAGAACCAATAATTACAGCTACAAAAGCATCAACTACAGAAGAAGGATTAGGCTATGTAGTAGAAGATGAAACAATTACATATACTATTACAGTAAAAAATGATGGAGATTTGGCAGGAAATGCTATTATAAAAGATAGTGTTCCAGAAGGTACAACATTTGTACAAAATAGCATAAAAGTAAATGGAGAAGAATCAGCCTATACAGAGCAAAACTTAAAAGAAGGTATAACAGAGCAAGTACCAGCAAGAGATCAAATTACAGTAAGCTTTGATGTTACAGTAGACCATTTACAAGGAGATTTATTAACAAAAGTCTTGACAAATACAGCTACAGTAAATGGTACACAAACAAAACCAGTATTAAATACTGTAAATAAATCTAATGTTAAGTTCTGGAAAGAAGCTGAACCAGAAGAAACAGATGTAAAACAAGGAGACATAATAACATATCATATAAAATTAGATAACTCTACAGGTACAGCTCCAGCATCAGTTACAGTAAAAGACAATATTCCACAAGGAACAACACTTGTAGAAGGAAGCATAACTGTAGAAGGAAAAGACTTAAGTAAAGCAACTACAGAAACTCTAGCAGAAGGAATAAGTGTAGACTTACAAGCATATGAAACAAAAACACTAACATTCCAAGTAACAGTTGGAGATTTAGACAATGGAGCACAAATTTCAAATACCGCAATGGTAAATGATGTACCAACAAATGAAATTACACATAGATATGTAGAACCAATAATAAGTGCTACAAAAGAAGTTTCAACTGAACACAGCTTAGATTATGTAGTAGAAGGAGAAACAATAACATATAGCATAACAGCAGAAAACAGAGGTTTCTTAGATGGAAAAGCTACAATAAAAGATAATATTCCAGAAGGAACATCATTTGTGGCTGGAAGCATAAAAATAAATAACGAAGAACAACCAGAATATACAGATCAAAACTTACAAAGCGGAATAGAAGTAGATGTTCCATCAGGAACAGAAACAGCAGAAGGAGTTAAAGCAGGAACAACAACATTAAGCTTTGCAGTTACAGTAAATACATTACCAGATGAAATATTAGAAAAAACAATTACAAACACAGCTAAAGTAAATGAAGTAGACACAAATACAGTAAATAGCACTGTAAATAAACCAAATGTAATTATAAGTAAAGATGTAAATCCAGCAGATGGAACAGATGTAAAAGCAGGAGATGTAATAACATATTATATTAAATTAGACAATAGTACAGGTACAGCTCCAACAACAGTAAATGTAAAAGATAATGCGCCTGAAGGTACAACATTTATAGATGGAAGCATAAATATAACAAATACAACTTCAACAGAAAACTTAAGACAAACAACTATAGATGATTTAGAAAATGGAATTAATGTAGAATTAGAAGCACACCAAACAAAAACTTTATCATTCCAAGTAAGAGTAGGAGATTTGGATAATGGAGCACAAATTTCAAATACTGCAAAAGTAGATGAAAAAGACACAAACAAAGTTACGAACAGATATGTAGAACCAATAATCTCTAGCAATAAAACAGCTTCAACAGAACATAACTTAGATTATGTAGTAGAAGGCGAAACAATCACTTACACAATTACTGTAAACAATAGTGGATTCTTAGCAGGCAATGCTACAATAATAGATAACATTCCAGAAGGAACATCATTTGTAACAGGAAGCATAAAAGTAAATAACGAAAACACAGAATATACTGCAAATGAATTAAAAGGCGGAATTACACTAAATGTTCCAGCAGAAGGAAGCACAGTCTTAAGCTTTGAAGTTACAGTAAACGAGCTAGAAGGAGAAACATTACAAAAAGATATAACAAATACTGCAACAGTAAACAATATTCCAACAGAAACAGTAACAGAAACTGTTAAAAAACCACATGTTTCTATTAGAAAAGAAGCTTTAACATCAACTGGAAAAGAGCAAGTAATAGTAGGAGACACAATAACATATCGTATAACTCTAAATAACAGCACAGGTACAGCTCCAACAACAGTAAATGTAAAAGACAGCGTACCAGAGGGTACAACATTTGTAGAAGACAGCATTAAAGTAAATGATATAGACGAAAACTATACATTAGATAACTTAACAAATGGAATAGATGTACCAATAATGGCTGGAGAAATTAAAACAGTTACATTCCAAGTAAAAGTAAATGACTTAGAAAATGGACAAGAAATAAAAAATACAGCTACAGTAAATGATACAAATACAAATGAAGTAACAAATACATACATAGAGCCAATAATAACTTCAAACAAAAAAATGACAACACAATATGGCTTAGATTATGTAGTACAAGGTGAAAAAGTAGGATATACAATTACTGCAACAAACGAAGGAGATTTAGCAAAAGATGTAATTGTAAAAGATACAATACCAGAAGGAACAACATTACTAGATGGAAGTATTACAATAGATAATACAGAAACACAATACACAGCAGATGACCTACAAAATGGAATAAAAGTAAATGTTCCAGAAAGAACATCTGTAATAGTAAGATTTGTTGTAACAGTAGACCAAAATGCTACAGAAATTGTAAATATTGCAAATGTAGATGGAACAGATACAAATAAAACACAAATACCAGTAGTTTCTTTTGAAAAATCTGCAGAAGTTATAAGAACAACTACAGAAAATATAGAAGCAGGAAGAGTAACTGCATCAGATAAAATTAAATACACAATTACAATAAACAATTTAGGACAAGAAGCGGTAGATAGCATAATAGTAAAAGACCAAGTTCCAGAAGGTACTACATTAAGCAGTATTGGAAATGGTGGAACAACAAATGGAAGCCAAGAAATTATATGGAACATAAATAACTTACAAGATAAAGTGGCAGTAAGTTATGAAGTAACAGTAAACTACGATAGTCAAGATACAAAAGAAATTAAAAATACAGCTACAGTAGATGGAAAAGACACAAATGAAGTTACAACAACATATCAAAAACCTACAATAAAAGAAACAAGTAGTATAGAAAAAACAGGAACAGAAGTAATTAAATCAGTAGATGATGAAATTACATACAGAATTACATATACTGCTACAATAAATGACTTTGTAGGAGAAGGAAAAGTAACTATAGTAGATAGCCTACCTTATAGTGTAAATGTAGCAAACAAATACTTAGATGGTGGAGTATATGACCAAATAACAAAAACAATAACATGGCAAGAAGATTTAGGTCATATAGATACATATTTAAATGATGAAAAACAAATAAATATTGTAAAAGATATAACTGTTAAATATGTATATGAAGATGAAGAACATTTAAGTGGAACAATTACAAATAATGTTGAAGCTACCTTAGAATTAACACAAGAAGATAACAAAGTTCTAGAAAGTAAAAAGCAAACATCTTGTGGAACAAGAGTAGAAATACCAGCAAAAGTAATAGTACATCACTATATTTATGATAAAGAAAATAAAGAATATACAAAAGTAAAAATAGCAGAAGATAGTGTAATAGAAGGAATAATAGGAACACCTTACACAGCAGAAAAAGCAGATGTAAGAGCAGATTATACATGTATAAATGAAACACCAGAAAATTACACAGGAACAATGACAAAATCAGATATAGAAGTAACATTCTATTACGAGCTAAAAGATACACAAATAGGTAGTGTAATTGAAAAAGAAGCACAAGCTGACAAAACAGAAGAGATAGAAGTAGGAACTGGTAAATTTAACGAAGACGGCTCAGAAATAACAGAAACAAAACTAGTACCAGTATTAACAAAAGAAGATGGAGAAGTAACATACAAAATAAGTTACAGAATAGGTGCAAAAGACTACAAAGGCAAAGTAACAGCAAGTATTGTAGACACATTACCATATGAAATAGATGTATCAAAATCTGACTTTGGTGGAGGAATATACAACAGTAGAGACAATACAATAACATGGAACGAAGAAAGAAATGTAGATACATTTGCAAATGGAATGTATGATGAAACAATAGAAAAACAATTTACAGTAGTATATGTAGACCAAGATGTAACAAAGCCTATAGTAAACACAGTAACAGGAAATATGTTTATATACTACCCAGAAGTACATAGCACAAAACCTGGTGAAATAAGATTATCTGGACAAACAGAAACAACAGCAGAAGTAGCACAAGAATACAAAGTAAACAAAACAGTTGAAAAAGTATGGGATGATAATGATAATCTAAAACAAAGAAGACCAGATAGTGTGACAGTACAATTAACAGCAAATGATAGCACATCATATAAAGGTAAAGAGTTAGAAAAAGTAGTACTAAGTGATGAAAATAATTGGACATACACATTTACAAACTTACCAAAATACACAGACCAAGGATTTGAAATAAAATACAGTGTTATAGAGACAGAAACAAATCCAGGAGACTTAGAATACTACGACAAGGCAAAAGTAGAAGAATTTACAAATGTAATTAGAGTAACAAATAAGTATAAATTAATGAATATTAATTTAGATAGTAACATTACTAAAACAGGTACAGAGCTAATTACAAGCTCAAAAGATGAAGTAAACTACTCAATAAATTACAAGGCTACAGTAAATAATTACATTGGTGAAGCTTTAGTTACAATAGTAGATACATTACCATATGAAATAGATGAAAGTCTATCAAACTTAAATGGCGGAACATATGATAATGAATCTAAGACAATTACTTGGAGAGAAACAATAGATCATATAAATACCTATGTAAATGGAGACTATAAAGTAGATATTACTAAAGACATTACAGTAGTGTTTAATAACTTAGATGCTACACAAAGAAAAATGACAAATATAGCTCAAGGAACAATAGATTTATATGAAACAGAAACAACAAATACAAAAGCTACAACATATGATACAAACATGGAGATACCAGGAAAAGTAGTTGTAAAATATGTAGACAAAGACTCTGGCGAAGAAATCGTAAAAGAAGAGCAAGATGAAGAAGGTAACATAGTAGAAGGTACATATGGATATGAAATAGATGGCTTAGCAGGAGATAGCTATACTACAGAGCAAAAAGAAATCTATGGATACACATATGTAGAAAACACAAACAACACAGAAGGAAATATGAAAGAAGGCATAATTACAGTAATTTACTACTATGTAAGAACAGACTCACAAGGTGTAATTGTAAAATATGTTGACCAAGATGGAAACGAAATTGCAGATACAGAATTAATTACAGGTAAAGTAAAAGATTCATATCAAACAATTCAAAAAGACATACCAAACTACGACTTTGTAAGAGTAGAAGGAGAGACACAAGGAGAACTTGTAGAAGAAACAATAAATGTAACATACATCTACAAGAAAATACCTGCAAAAGTAATAGTACAATACTTAGAAAAAGACGATACCCCTGATGATAATTCAGATAATATTATCTTAGCAAATGAGCAAGTAATAGAAGGATTTAGTGGAGATAGTTATACTACAACAAGAGTAAATGTAGATAATTATATGGCTTACGGAGAAGACCCAGCAAACGCTACAGGTGTAATGACAAGAGAAGATATATATGTAGTATACTATTACGAAAGAAAACCAAGTGGAATAATCACAGTAAAATATGTAGATGCAGACACAAACAAAGAAATATTATACAAAGATGAATCAGGAGAATATGTACCTTACACAGAACAATTACAAGGTTTATGTGGACTAGAATATACTAC
>CALXJR010000128.1 GCA_944388675.1 uncultured Clostridia bacterium | reverse complement strand
AATTAATCTAGAATTGGAAGGAGCGATAGGATAATGGAAATGTTAGAATTAAACGAAACTCCTGTAAGAACTGCAAGGAATTTTAAGATAAATAGCATACAGTTAGAAAACATAGAGATTCCTGAAAAAGTACAAGAATTTAAAAATGTAGAAATTAAAGGCGATTGCAAGATAGATAATCAAGTATCTACAAAATCTTTAACTTATGGCACAGGAAAGATCTTAGAAGAAAATGTATATCAAAATGCAAATAGCAAAACAAGAATTATAACTGAAAAAAATGATACTATAGAAATTACTTATACATTTGATGATGAAAATTTAGACTTAATAAATGAAATAGAGATAGTTGCAGAAGGAAAATCAAATATAACAATTAAATATAAATCAAAAACAGATAAAGCTTGCTTCCATAATGGAATTATAAAAACATATTTAAAGGAAAATGCTAAAGTTAATATAACAATTGTTAATTTATTAAATAATGAATCTAATAACTTTGAAGCAATAGAAAATAAGCTAGATGCAAATAGTAAACTAAACTATATAATAGTTGATATTGGCGGCAAAACAAGTATTTCAAATTATTATTCTAACATTTTAGGAGATAATGCATATAATGAATTAAGAACAATTTATTTAGGAGCAAATAATCAAATTAAAGATATCAATTATATTGCAGAGCTAAAAGGTAAAAAAACTAATATGGATATTGATGTACAAGGAGCTCTTAAAGATAACAGCATAAAACACTTTAAAGGAACAATAGATTTCAAAAAAGGTTCTAAAAAAGCTAAAGGAAACGAAAACGAGTATTGTATGCTATTATCAGATGATGCAAAATCAATATCTCTTCCAATGCTTTTATGCAGTGAAGAAGATGTGGAAGGAAATCATGGTGTTGCATCAGGAAAAGTAAATAAAGATGAATTGTTCTATATTATGAGTAGAGGTTTTGACTATAAACAAGCTATAAAGTTGATAGTACGTGCAAATTTCAATGAAATAATTGAAAAAATTGTTGATGAAAATACAAAAAATGAAGTTATTAATGAAATTGATAGGAGATTAGATTAAAATGAATTTTAAAGATGATTTTCCAATTTTAAAAAATAGAAATATAATTTATTTAGATAGTGGAGCTACAACTCAAAAACCTCAATGTGTTTTAGATGCAATAGAAAATTTCTATAAAATGCACAATGCAAATCCACACAGAGGAGCCTACTCTTTAAGTATTGAAGCAACAGAAGTATATGAAAATACAAGAGCAAAAATTGCAAAATTTATAAATGCAGAAAGTCCAGAGCAAATAATATTTTCTAAAAATGCAACAGAAAGTTTAAACTTACTTGCATATTCTTATGGACTAGATAATTTAACTCCAGAAGATGAAGTAGTACTTTCGATTATGGAGCATCATTCTAATTTGGTTCCATGGCAATATGTAACTAAAAAAACTGGAAGTACACTAAAATACATGTATATAAAAAATGAATACGAACTAACTAGAGAAGAAATAAAAGAAAAAATTACAGATAATACAAAAATAGTTGGAATAACACATGTGTCAAATGTACTTGGAACAATTAATAATGTTAAAGAAATAATCAAATATGCACATAGTAAAGGTGCAATAGTAATAGTTGATGCTTCTCAAAGTATTCCACACATGAAAATAGATATTCAAGATTTAGATGCAGATTTTCTAGTATTTTCAGCTCACAAAATGCTTGCTCCTCTTGGACTTGGAGTATTATATGGTAAACAATCTTTGTTAGATGCCATGAGACCATTTATAATGGGTGGAGATATGATTGAATATGTTTATGAACAAGATACAACATTTGCTCCACTTCCAAATAAATTTGAAGCAGGCACACAAAATGTAGAAGCAGTTGTGGGATTAGGAGCTGCAATAGATTATATTGAGAAAATTGGCTATGACAAAATTCAAGAAGTAGAAAAAGAAGTTGTGAGCTATGCAAGAGAAGAACTTTCTAAATTAGATTATATAAAAATGTATATAACTCCAAATGAGGCAAACCATTCAGCAGTAATATCATTTAATGTAGAAGGTGTACATTCACATGATGTAGCAAGTATTTTGGATTCTGTAGGTGTTTGTGTAAGGTCTGGAAATCACTGTGCTCAGCCATTAATGAGATTTTTAAATATAGATTCTACTTGTAGAGCAAGTTTTTATTTATACAATACAAAAGAAGATGTAGATAGATTAATTATAGGGCTTGAAAAAGCTCATAAATTGTTTAGCAAATATGTATAAAATCAAATATATAAATTTTCAAAAAATGATTAGATAGTATATTATAAAATTAAGGAGTTGAAACTTAGATTGGATAATATTGAAGATGTTTATAATGATCTTATTATGGAACATAGCATGAATTCTTATAATAAGAAAAAGTTACAAAGCTGTGATTTTTGTGAGAAAGGTCATAATCCTAATTGTGGAGATGAAATAGAATTACAAGTAAAATTAGATGGAGATAAAATTGCAGATATGGCATTTACAGGTCATGGTTGTGCAATATCGCAAAGTTCTACATCTATTATGATTGATGTTTTAAAAGGAAAAACAATAGAAGAAGCCAAGAAAATAATTGAAACATTTATAAATATGATAAAAAGAGAGCCACAATCAGAAGAAGACTTAAAA
>CALXJR010000127.1 GCA_944388675.1 uncultured Clostridia bacterium | reverse complement strand
ATTTTTACCGATTTTATTTCTTTTATTTATAATTTTAACAAAAATTGAAAGTGAAAATTTTCCATTTTTTATAAAAACGCACTGAGTGCCATGGCTTTTGCCATAGCACCCAGTGCAGAAACTTTAGAATTTTCCGTTTGTGTCATCTTTGTACTCCATGTACATCTCGACAATCATCAAAATGCCACAAACAAGCAGCAAGAGATTGAAGTGAAAGATGCCATTGTACAAACAAACGCCTGTTACAAGGCCTTTAATGAGGTACCGGATATCCAATCGTTTCACTGTGTATTTACCTCCCTATTGTTTTGAAAGTAAACTTTTTGTAATAGCATTTTGCTACTAAATTTAATTGTACCATATTCTATCAGTCATTTCAACAATTATGTTTTAGGTAAATTCTATTTTTTTATTATAAAATATACCACCCTAACCTTTAATTATAAAGGTTAGGGTGGTAGTATGCAACATAGGCTGTTCTCCTATCCTTTCATCTTGATTTGACCTTAGCCTTGACATCATCTCTGATGTTTCGGGCACTTACTTGGATTTTCTTTCCGCACTCAGGACAAGTGCAGAAGAACTTTTTGGGTCCATAATCCACATAGATGCCATCCACCTTACCTGTAGGCCTTGACTCTGCATACATATCTTTAGAGCCTTCAAGAGTGAAGACTGTATGACAGAAGTCACATTTCACATCAAGACTCCATTTAGGAATCTCTCCACGTTGCTTGATTTTCATTAAGCATGCTCCTTTCAAGGAAGATATCCATATTTTAACATAAAAATGGTATAATATCAATATTATGTATACTTGTATGTGTCAATAAGCACTGCATAGTAATTCCTTGAAATTTTAGACTTATATAACGACAAATTGGATGTATGTATATTATACACCCAACTTGTCGTGAAAATTATTTCTTTCTTTTGGAGATTTTAAAGCACGAATAGATAATATCTATATGTGCTATATTCGTATCCAACGAGTTTCCTGAATTTCTTTTGGTCCCAAATGTATACCCCAGAAGTGTCAACCATATAGACCACACCAGATTCCTCTAAAAAACTACTCAAGGTTTGGTATTGTTTATAGGCCTCAACCGAAAGCTTTGAGGCTATACACTCTAACTCCTTCATTTTGCCTGATTTAATTTCGTCCTCGGTTTTTTCTATTATCGTCTTTCTCTGTTCTTGGTTCAACTGAATATTCGGATAGTTGTTGGTTAAACTTTGAAAGCCACTTTCAAGATAACCTGCTACAGGTCCTTTAAGCATTGGTATTTGATTTTCAAAATAAAAATTCCAGATGTCAACTAATCCTTCGAGTAATCTATTATATAAGCTCGAACATCCATTATTATACTTTTCAATGGATTTAGGACTCCTGCTAGAGAACTCCATATCACCACATCTGTCATCACCAAAGCGAGCAGGCCAAAAACCAATGATAATATCTTTGCATATTCTAATATCATCTTCGTAAATATCAGAATACACCCGATAGAAGGCACCATTCTTCTCAGTTTGCTTTTTGAAACGAATCTTAAATACATGATAATTTAATGTGGTTTGATGAGTGCTCCCAAAAATAGCATATAAGATACCAAGGTCTTTAATCATTTCTGATTCAGAACGAGTATCTTCATGGTAATTCTTGTCCACCTCATTATTTTCTGAACTAAATGAACCTTCAAAATCAAATTCAGCAGACGTATCGTAATTTTCTGGTTGTTGATGAGGAATCTTATAAGTTTCCTCATAGGCTTTAATCTTTTTTTTGATTTTTATTAACAGCCGTTTAGCTGTTTCTTGTTCTGGACCATCATCAAGTTCAACACGTGATTGAAGAGCTTCAACACGATGTTTTAAATTGGCATACTCTTCAGGATTAAACCGTTGTTTTTCCATGATATTACCTCCTTAAACTTAGGTACATATTTTCTCCCATATTAATAATATAACATTCTTTACATAATATGTCAACTTTCGAGTGAAGTTTGCATTTTATGTATATTTGTTGTATAATAAAAGAGATATAGGCTAAGTCCTGTGTCATTTTTTCCATTTTCACTAATTAGTGAGAGGGATACCTCTAACTTTTTAGTTTAAGCACAAACCGATAAAAGACAATCATAAAGTTAAAGGAGAAAAAATCATGGTTATTATCAATGGCAGAGTATTCACAGGCAACAATGTAACAATCGTCAATGGACGGGTTATAGGTGGTAATGAAACTGGTAAGTTCCAGCAATTTGATGAAAGGAAAGTGGTAGATTGCAGTAATGTTGATAAGATAACTATCGATTCAACAGTTTGCGATGTCAATGTTTCTGCTTCAAACTCTTCCAAAGCAGAAGCACATTTCTATGGAGGAGCGACTGTTGACGGAGATGTCAATTTTGATGTTCGCGTAGTAAATCGTGAACTTATGATTACACTACGGTTGACAGGCAACTGCTACAGCGGAAATTTGATATTAGATGTTACCATTCCACAAAGGACTTTCAAAGTCATTACAGCAAAGAGTTTGTCAGCAGACATTACTCTAAATGCAGGTGTTGCAACCGACTATCTTAAAGTAAAAACCAAGTCTGGCGATTTGGAGACCAACGCTACAGTTGGCAATGTTTCCGTTTCTACAATGAGCGGAGATATCGACCTTTATATCGATGCAGTACAAGATGTTAGTGTTGAGGCTTCCACGATGAGCGGAGACGTGTCGGCAGAATTAAACAACATTGGACGTATTAACCTTTCTACAAGTTCTATGAGTGGTGATGTAAGGAATCGACACAGAGGGAACCGAGGCTTTACCGCGGATGTGGATATTTCCACGATGAGCGGAGATATAAAAATCAGATAATCTCCGCTCCATGATTTTGCAAGCTGCGCTATTATGGAATAGCGCAGCTTGTTTTTATTGCAATTTCTTTATAACTTTAACATATTGCATTACTATTGCATTACTTTTTATAAAAAAGGCAATAAAAAACAGGGTGTAAAAAGCCCTGTTTTCTTACTGTGGTGCGGATGAAGGGACTTGCCGAGCCGCGTCGGGGAAAGTGTCCACAGGACACTTTCC
>CALXJR010000126.1 GCA_944388675.1 uncultured Clostridia bacterium | reverse complement strand
TCTATAAATTCATTTGCCTCTTCCATTATTGTAAAATCTGCACCAGTATTTGTATCAAATACTTTATCAAATCCTAATCTTCTAAGAGCTGTAACCATTTTTCCTTTTACATTTGTTCCAATTGGCATTCCAAATTCTTCTCCTAATGCCACTCTAATTGATGGTGCTGTTTGAACAACTGTATATGTTTCTGGGTCCTTTAATTTTACCCAAACTTTAGATGTATCATCTTTTTCATGAAGTGCTCCTGTAGGACATGCTTCTATACATTGTCCACAATATGTACAATCTACATCTGCTAAACTGTGGTCACCAGCAGTAGATACACAAGATTCAAAACCTCTGTTAATACAATCTATTGCTCCAATTTCTTGTACATTTTTACAAGCACCAACACATCTTCTACATAATATGCATTTATTAAAATCTCTTACTATTGAAGGAGATTTATCATCTACTTTATGCTTTGTTCTTTCTCCTTCATATTCTATGTTTAAAACATTAAATTTGATTGCTAAGTTTTGAAGTTCGCAGTTTCCAGACCTAGTACATGTTAAACAATCTTTTGCATGGTTTGAAATTATTAAATCTAAAACCATTCTTCTTGCTTCAAGTACTGCTGGTGTATGTGTATGTACGACCATTCCTTCTTCTGCTCTTTGTATACAAGATGTAGCAAAACCTTTTCTTCCTTCTACCTCTACAATACACATTCTACAGTCGCCCATCTCATTAATTTCTTTTAAGAAACATAGAGTTGGTATATCAATATTTGCTTGTCTTGCAGCATCTAATATTGTAGCCCCTTCTTTTACTTTTACTTCTGTTCCATCTATGGTTAATGTAATTAATTTTTCTTCCATATCTTCCTCCTAAAAATTTTATACTAACATTGGAAGTTCTCTACTTTTATGTCTTGTGTTTGCTTTGTTCCAATTGCTTTAAATGGACATTTTTGCATACAACTTCTACATTTAATACATTTATTTTGGTCTATAACATGTACTTTTCCTACTTCACCAGATATAGCAGAAACAGGACATACTTTTTTACATATATCACATCCTCTACATTTCTCTGGGTCAATTTCTATTTTTGCTAAAGCTTTACATTCCATAGCTTCACATTCATATTGTATTACATGTCTTCTATATTCTTCTCTGAAATATTTCATTGTACTCATTACTGGATTTGGTGCTGTTTGACCAAGTCCACATATTGCAGATTTTTTAATATTGAAGGCTAATTTTTCTAATTTATATAAATCTTCTTCTGTTCCATTTCCTTCGCAAATTCTTTCTAGAATTTCCAACATTCTCTTTGTTCCAATTCTACAAGGAGTACATTTACCACAGCTTTCACTTACAGTAAAGTCTAAATAAAATCTTGCAATGTTTACCATACATTTAGTATCATCCATTACAATTAATCCGCCAGAACCCATCATAGAGCCAATCTCTGCTAAACTTTCATAATCTATTTTTGTGTCCAAATGTTCTTTTGGAATACAGCCTCCAGAAGGTCCACCAGTTTGTGCTGCTTTAAATTCTCTACCATTAGGAATTCCTCCACCTATATCATAAATTATCTCTCTTAAAGTAGTTCCCATAGGTACTTCAACTAAACCTACATTATTTACATTTCCTCCAAGAGCAAATACTTTTGTTCCTTTTGATTTTTCTGTTCCTATTGAAGAATACCAGTCAGCTCCATTTATAATTATTCTTGTAACATTTGCATAAGTTTCAACATTATTAATTAATGTTGGTTTTCCCCATAATCCCATATGTGCAGGGTATGGTGGTTTTACTCTTGGCTGACCACGTTTACCTTCAATAGATTCTATTAAAGCAGTTTCTTCACCACAAACAAATGCTCCTGCGCCAAGTCTAATGTCTATATCAAAACTAAAATCAGTTCCAAATATATTCTCTCCTAATAATCCATATTCTCTTTCTTGGTTAATTGCAATTTTTAATCTTTCTACAGCAATAGGATATTCTGCTCTTACATATATGTAACCTTTATTTGCTCCAACTGCATAGCCTGCAATTGCCATTGCTTCTAGTACAGAATGAGGATCTCCTTCTAGTATACTTCTATCCATAAATGCTCCTGGGTCTCCTTCATCTGCATTACAAATTACGTACTTTTGTCCTTCTGGTTCCACTTTTACAAAGCTCCATTTCTTACCTGTTGGGAATCCAGCTCCTCCACGTCCTCTTAAACCTGATTTTGTAATTTCATCAATTACTTCGTCTCTTGACATTGATGTTAAGACTTTTTCTAATGCTTTAAATCCATCAAAAGCTATATATTCATCAATATTTTCTGGATCTATAATTCCACAGTTTTTTAGTGCTATACGCATTTGCTTTTTATAAAAAGGAAGTTCATCTAATTTGTTAACAACTGTACCGTCAATATCTTTGCATAATAATCTTTCTACTATTTTACCTTCTACAATATGAGACTGAATAATTTCTTCACAATCTTCTGGTCTTACCATAGAATAAAATGTATCTTCTGGTCTTATTATTACAATTGGTCCTTTTGAACAAAGACCAAAACAACCTGTTTTTACAACTCTTACATTGTCTATTCCTTTTTCTTTTAATATTTTTCTAAAGTTTTCTAAAATCTCTGGCGATTTTGATGATGTACACCCTGTACCATGACATACTAATATGTGTTTTTCTCTTGTATTTGCGCTTACATTAACACGCAAATCTAACTCTTCTCTTTTTTGTTTACGTATTTGCTCAATCTCTTCAACTGTTTTTCCCATACTTTTTCCTCGTATAATGTAAATATATTTATTATACGAATTTCTCCTTTCTTTGAAATTTGTTATAATATTTATATAG
>CALXJR010000125.1 GCA_944388675.1 uncultured Clostridia bacterium | reverse complement strand
TGGAAACTTAAAAACAACATCTTTAAAAAAGCACTAATAAAAATTAGTGCTAGAGTGAACGAAGTTCACTTTTGTTCAACGGAGGATGAAAATATGAAAGATTATTTGGGATACAAAGATAAAATATGTGTAGTAACAGGAGCATCTAGCGGAATGGGAAAAGCTACAGCTGAAATGCTAGTGGATTTAGGAGCAAAAGTATATGCTCTAGATTTAAATCCTTGTAGTGTAGAAGGAATAACAGAATTTTATAAATGTAATTTAGCAGATAAAAGCTCTATTGATGAAGTATTTAGTAAACTACCACAAAAAATAGACTCATTTTTTGGTATAGCAGGACTTTCTGGTGCTAAAACAGATTATAAAACAACATTTAACTGTAATTACACAGCAAATATGTACATTACATTAAATTATTTAAAAAATAGAATGGAGAGAGGTTCTTCCATAGTATATGTAACATCAACAGCTGGTCTTGAATGGAAAAAATACAAAAAAGAACAAGATAAAGTTGTACATGCTACAACATGGGAAGAAGTAGAAAATAAAATAAAACATTTATCAGAAACAGCACTTCCAACATTTGCATACATGTATTCAAAAAGATGCCTTTCACAATTTGCATGTGAGCAATCAGTAGAACTTGGAAAATTAGGAATACGTGTAAACAACATATTACCATGTTCAACAGATACAGGAATGAAAGAAGAATTCCAAAACATGGTAGGAAGTGAAGAAGGCTTAGTTGAACAAGCAGGACTTGCTGGAAGACTTGCAACATCTGAAGAAATAGCAGGACCAATAGTCTTCTTAAATTCAGAAATGGCAACATTTGTATCAGGTATGGATTTATGTGTAGATGCTGCAGACACATCATTAAAAATATTAAAAAAGAAGAAAAATTTAGAAGATGTTTCAGCAACAAATCCTATTATATTAAAACTTGCTAAAATGATGGTAAACAAAAGTGGCGGAAAGAAAAAGATGATAGATGAAGGTAATAAAAAATAAAAAAATACTCCATACATAATTGTGTATGGAGTTTTGCCCATCTGGGACTGTCCTTTTTGGGGCAATTATTAGACAAAATGGAGGAAGCTATGATTATTAATACAGGAGGTAGAACAGATATACCAGCTTTTTATGCTAAATGGCTGATTAATAGAATAAGAGAAGGGTATGTATATGTTAGAAATCCTTATAATTCATTACATGTAACAAAATATGAATTAAATCCTGATGTGGTAGATTGTTTGGCTTTTTGTACAAAAAATCCGGAACCAATATTAAAATATTTAAATGAATTAGATAAGTTTAAGCAATATTGGTTTGTGACTATAACACCTTATGGAAAAGAGATTGAGCCTAATGTGCCAGATAAGACAAAGGTAATAGAAAGTTTTAAAACATTATCTAAACATGTTGGAATAGATAGTATTGGCTGGAGGTATGATCCAATTTTTTTAGATGAAAACTATGATGTAGAAAAGCATATAGAGGAATTTAGTAAAATGGCTGAAGCTTTAAAGGGCTATACTCATAATTGCACTATTAGTTTCTTAGATTTATATGAAAAGGTGAAAGTAAATGCTCCTAAACTAAGACCTCCAAATAAGACAGAGCAAATTGAAATTGCGAAAGCTTTTTATAAAATTGGTAAAGAAAACAATATGACTATATATGGATGTTGTGAAAAAAGTTGTTTAGCAGATTATGGAATCGATTGTAGTGGCTGTATGAGTAAGGAAATAGTAGAAAAAAGCATTGGAGAAAAATTAAATCCACCTAAAAAGAAAAATATTAGAGAAAATTGTAATTGTTTAATGGGAAATGATATTGGTGCGTATAATTCTTGTATGCATTTATGCAAATATTGTTATGCAAATGCAAATAAAAAATTGGTATTAGAAAATGTAAAAAAACATAATGACAATTCTCCATTCCTTATAGGAGAAGGACAAAAAGAAGATACAATTACAATTGCTAATCAAAAAAGTTGGAGAGAAGAAAATAATCAATTAAGTATTTTTTAGAAGGAAAGATTAGACATGAATTTTAGAATAGCAAACGGCTCTATTTCATATGGAGCAGAGACAATATTAGAAGAAATAAATTTTGAAATAAGAGAAAAAGATAAAATAGCTATTGTTGGAAGAAATGGGAGTGGTAAGACTACATTATTAAAAGCAATAGTTGATAATTCTATGCTAGAAGAAGGAATAGGAGAGGAAAAGTTTGGCGTATACAAACAAGGAAATCCTGTTATTGGTTACTTAAAACAAATAGACTTTGAAGATTCTTCTGCTACATTATTAGATGAAATATTAAAAGTATATAAGCCTTTAGTAGAATTAGAGAAAAAAATAGAAAAGTTATCTAAAGAATTAAACGAAAATTCAACTCCAGAACTTATAAAAAGTTACACAGAAGCAATGGATATGTATGACATGCAAGGAGGATATACATATAAAAAAGAATATGAAATTGCAATTAAAAAATTTGGTTTTAGCAAAGAAGATGAAAGTAAAAGAATAGACCAATTCTCAGGAGGACAAAGAACGAAAATTGCATTTTTAAAATTGCTACTTAGTAAGCCTGATATATTACTATTAGATGAACC
>CALXJR010000124.1 GCA_944388675.1 uncultured Clostridia bacterium | reverse complement strand
AGTGATAATATGGCTAAGAAAAAAGATCCTTTAGAGTTAAACAAAAGGGAAAAGGCAATATTAAAATTTATAGAAAATGAGTTAGAAGAAAATGGTTACCCACCTTCAGTAAGAGAAATAGGAAAAGCAGTTGGATTAAAATCTACTGCAACAGTTCATGCTTATTTAGAGAAACTAGAAGAAGCGGGTTTAATAGCAAGACAAAACAAAAAAGGAAGAACATTACAATTACTTAAAGGTGGAAAGGCTTATAAACCACATACAAATAACGATAAAACAGTATATTCTGGAAAAGAAATGGTAGATGTACCAGTAGTAGGTAGAATTACTGCAGGTGCTCCAATTCTTGCAGTAGAAAACATTACAGATACTTTCCCAATACCATTAGATTTTATAGGTAATAGTGAATGCTTTATGCTTACAGTTAGAGGAGAAAGTATGATTGAAGCAGGAATTTTAGATGGAGATTATATACTTGTAAAAAAACAAAACACAGCAGAAAATGGAGAAATAGTAGTTGCCTTAATTGGAGATGAAGCAACTGTAAAAACATTTTATAAAGAAAAAGATCACATAAGATTACAACCAGAAAACTCAACTATGGATCCTATAATAGTACCAACTTGTGAAATATTAGGAAAAGTAGCTGGAGTATTTAGAAAAATGTAATTTGGGATGCATATGATAAAGATATTGAAGTTTTTTATGGAGTAAAAATAATGTCTAGATTAAAAACTTTTTTAATATATCTATTAATATTAGTTGCTTTTTATATAGTATCTAGTATACTTGCATATTGGTACATACAAAGTACATATAGTAGTATTGGAAGTTATGTAATAGAAAATACAAATTTACAAGTAACAATAGATGATGCTGAAGCAACATTTGTAAATGGATATGTTAGTGGAACAATAACAAATACCTCTCAAGAATCATTGGATTCTAAATATATTAAATTTGATTTAATATCTGAAAGGGGTAATAGAATTCTATCAAAATATGTACAAATAAATGAAATACAACCTGGCGAAACACAAAGTTTTAAAATGAACTTTAGAGCAGAAAATATAGCAGAATGTTGTGCAGAAGTTACAGATGTAGCAGAGCAAACAGAAAACACACAAATAATAAATATAGATAATTTAGCAGATGATCCATATGATGGAATTGCAATATTTGCTTCAATATTTATATTGGCACATTTTTTATTATAAATAGGCAATAAAAAAGAACAGATATATAATATTTACAACTAATTATATATCTGTTTAATTTTTTATATAATATTTAATAAAAAGGTTTGAAATTTAATATAATATGTAATATAATTGTAACAGTTTCGTAATATTAATCGAAAGGAAAGATACAAATGTTAGAATTTGGACAAGACATTGGCATAGATTTAGGTACTGCAACTGTAATTGCATATATTAAAGGAAAAGGAATAGTTTTAAGAGAGCCATCTGTTGTTGCAGTAGAAAAAGATACTGGAGAAGTTCTTGCGGTAGGTAAAGAAGCGAGAAGAATGCTTGGTAGAACTCCTGGAAGTATAATTGCTACAAGACCTTTAAGAGAAGGTGTTATATCAGATTATACAGTTACGGAAAAAATGTTAAAGTATTTTATAAATAAAGTTTGTGGAAAATATATTTTTTCACCAAGAATAATGATTTGCGTACCATCTAGAGTAACAGAAGTTGAAAAAAAAGCTGTTATAGATGCTGCAAGTAAAGCTGGTGCTAGAAAGGTATATCTAATTGAAGAGCCTTTAGCTGCTGCAATAGGCGCAGGACTAGATATATATAAACCATCTGGAAATATGATAGTAGATATAGGTGGAGGTACTACAGACATTGCTGTTATTTCTTTAGGAGGAACAGTAATTAGTACTTCTATTAAAGTTGCCGGAGACAAATTTGATGAAGCAATAGTAAAATATATAAAGAAAAAGCATAACATTGTAATTGGAGAAAGAACAGCAGAGGATTTAAAAATTAACATTGGTTGTGTATATCCAAAAATACAAGATGCAGAAATGGAAATTAGAGGTAGAGACTTAATAACAGGACTTCCAAAAACAATTACAGTTTATTCAAGCGAAATGCTTGAAGCATTAACTGAATCTGCAGAACAAATAGTTGAAGCAGTACATTCAATATTGGAAAAAACTCCTCCAGAGCTTTCAGCAGACATTGGAAGCAAAGGAATATACATGACAGGCGGTGGCTGTTTAATAGACGGATTAGATAAATTATTACAAGAAAGAACTGGAATAAATGTAATGATAGCTCAAGATGCAGTATCTTGTGTAGCATTAGGTACTGGTAAAGCATTAGAAAAATTTGATGTTATAAGTGGCAAGAAAAGTAACTATGCTTAAATATTGAAAAAAACCTAAAAATATTTTATAATATAAGATGTAATATTAAATAAAGGTGAAAAGAATGAATAAAACAAAGAGAAAAATATTTGAAACTTCTATGAAACTTTTTGCAGAAAAGGGATATGATGCGACAAGTATTGAAGATATTACAGCAACAGTAGGAGTGGCAAAAGGAACTTTATATTATCACTTTTCAAGCAAAGAAGAAATATTTGAATTTCTAATAGGTGAAGGAGTTAAACTTTTAAAAAATA
>CALXJR010000123.1 GCA_944388675.1 uncultured Clostridia bacterium | reverse complement strand
ACCAGATTTTCCTACAGGAGGAATTATTCTTGGTAGAGATGCAATAAAGCAGGCATATACAACAGGAAAAGGCAAAATAACTGTAAGAGCTGAAGCTGAAATTGAAGAATTAAGTAATGGAAGACAAAGAATTATTGTAACTTCGTTACCATATCAAGTAAATAAAGCAAAATTAATTGAAAACATTGCTAACTTAGTAAGAGAAAAGAGAATTGAAGGAATATCAGAATTAAGAGATGAATCTGACCGAGAAAATGCTGTAAGAATACATATAGGATTAAAAAAAGATGCAAATGCAAAAGTAGTTCTAAATCAATTATACAAAAACACTCAAATGCAAGATACTTTTGGCATTATAATGCTTGCATTAGTAAATAATGAACCTAAAATTTTAACACTAAGACAATGTTTGGATTATTATATAGATCACAGAAAAAATGTTGTTTTAAGAAGAACTAAATTTGATTTAGACAAAGCATTAGCAAGAGCACATATATTAGAAGGATTAAGAATAGCTATTGATAATATAGATGAGGTCATAAGCATTATTAGAAATTCTTATGATGACGCAAAAGAGAGATTAATGGAAAGATTTGGTCTTTCAGATATACAAGCACAGGCAATACTAGACATGAGATTAAAAACACTTTCTGGTTTGCAAAGAGAAAAAATTGAAGAAGAATATAATGAATTAATGAAGTTAATAGCTCACTTAAAAGAAATATTAGGAAGTGAAACTTTAGTATTCCAAATTATAAAAGACGAATTAATAGAAGTTAAAGAGAAATACGGAGATGAAAGACTAACAAAAATAGTTGCTGCAGAGGGAGAATTCAACGAAGAAGACTTAATAAAAGAAGAACAAATGGTAGTTGCATTAACTCATTTTGGTTATATTAAGAGAATGCCAATAGATACATATAAGAGTCAAAAAAGAGGAGGAAAAGGAATAGTTGGAATGTCTACAAGAGAAGAAGATTTTGTAAAGGAAATATTTACAACTTCTACTCATGACACAGTATTATTCTTTAGTAATAAAGGTAAGTTATATAGACTAAGAGGTTATGAAATCCCAGAAGCTGGAAGAACTGCAAAAGGTACAGCAATAGTTAACTTATTGAGCTTAGATAGTGGAGAAAAGATTACCGCAATTATTCCAATTTCTAATTTTGATGAAGGTAAATACTTATTGATGGCAACAAGAAATGGTTTAATAAAAAAGACACCTCTAAAAGAATATGATTCAAGTAGAAAGACAGGGCTTCTTGCAATTAACTTAAAGGACGAAGATGAATTAATAGACGTAAGAATGACAGATGGAGAAGATAACATAGTTTTAGTAACAAGCAAAGGTATGTCAATAACATTTGATGAAAAAGATGTAAGACCAGTTGGAAGATCTGCTCAAGGAGTTTTAGGAATTAGACTAGACGAAGATGATTTTGTAATAGGTATGGAATCTGTTTTAGCAAATGATAAAAAAGCGACATTACTTGCAATAACAGAAAATGGATTTGGAAAGAGAACAGAACTTGACGAATATAGAGTACAAAATAGAGGTGGAAGAGGTGTAATAACATATAAAATCACACCAAAAACAGGAAATATCATTGGAATTAGGATTGCTACAGAGGATGAAGATGTTATGCTAATAACAAATTCAGGAACAATAATAAGATTAAAAGTAGCAGATATTAGTATCCTAGGAAGAGCAACACAGGGTGTAACATTGATGAGAACAAATGGAGACGAAAAAGTAGTAAGTATAGAAACAATAGCTCCAGAAGAATAAAATAAATAAAAATAAAAAATGAGATTCAAAACAGAATCTCATTTTTTTTACAATCATATAAATATAAAATAAATTAATTAAAAAATATAATAAACAATAAATAATAAATTAATAAATAAAAAAATAATTATTAAAATTATAATAATAAAAAATAAAAATAAAATAAAATAATTTATTAAAAAAATAATTAAAAAAATAAAAATAAATTAATTATTAAAAAGAAATATAAAAGAATAAATAAAAAAATATAATAAAAAATTAAAAATAATATTAAAATAATAAAGTAAAAAAATAAAAAATAAATTTTAATTAATAATTATTATATTTATTAAAATTTTCTAAATATAAAATATGAATTTAAATAAATTATAAATAATTAAAATAATGATTAATAAATAATAAAATTTATAATAAACAAATTAATAATAAATGGGAAATTAAAAAAATAAAAAATAAAATATAAAATATAAAATATAAAAAGAAATTAAAAATAATAATTTAAAAATTTAATTATTTAATAATAATAATAAATATTAAAAAATATAAAATTAAAATTATTTATTTAAATTTAATTAATAAAAATAATAAATTCTTGAACAAATATAAAAAATAAAAAATTAATTAAAATTAAATATTAAGAAAATAATTTTATTTTTAAAAAATATTAAAATAAATATTATATTAAATACTTAAAATAAAACATTAAAAATAATAATATTAAAAAAATTAAAATAAAAAAATAATATTAATAAATAATTAATAAAATATAAATAATAAAGTTATTAATTTTTTATAATAAAAAAGTAATTTTAAATTAATAATTTATATAAAGATAATACTATAAAAAATAAATCAAAAATTAATTAAAGAATTAATTATAAAAATAAAGTAATAATAAATAAAAATAAAATATAAAAATATTAAAAAATTTATATAAA
>CALXJR010000122.1 GCA_944388675.1 uncultured Clostridia bacterium | reverse complement strand
CAATATCTACAACAATGGGTCCAAGTATGTATATTGACCAAAAATAATTTATGAAATATAGCCAAAGACAGTAGGCAAAAAATAAGTCCTACCGAGGCATAGATGCGGGAAAATAAATCCAATTCTTATAGCCTCGGAAACTGGCTATACGGATTGGATTTATTTATATAGTGCAAATTTAGGAGGTGAATTAAAAATGGCAAATGAAAAAACAATTGCAAAAAAACAAGAACAAGTTAATGAATTAGCAAAAGAAATGAAAGAATCAAACTTAGTATTATTAACAGATTACAGAGGAATAACAGTTGAAGATGTAACAAAACTAAGAGCTGAATTAAGAAATACAAATGCAGAATATAAGGTTATAAAAAATAATATTATAAGAAGAGCTTTAGATGCAAATGGAGAAAAAGAATTAGATTCTTTATTAGAAGGACCAGTTGCATTAGTAATGACAAAAGATGATTATTTAGCACCTGCAAAAGTTATATATAACTTTACAAAAGATCACGATTTTTACAAAATTAAAGGTGGAATAGTAGAAGGTAAAGTTATGTCTGCAGAAGAAATAATCACACTTGCAAAATTACCATCAAGACAAGAATTACTTTCAAAACTTGCTGGAAGCTTACTTGGAAATATTACAAAACTTGCAGCTGTACTTGATCAAGTAAAAGCTCAAAAAGAAAATGCTTAAGTAAAATTAATGTTAAAATAGAATACAAATTGTTAGTATTATAAAAATTACATTAATTTAGTCTTAATATAAAATTTTCAAATAAATAACAAAATCTATAAACTAGATTTATAATCACATTGCCGTGAAAAAAATAAAATAAAAATTTAATAAGGAGGAAATAAAAATGGCAAAAGTAGATGAATTATTAGAAAGCATAGATGCTTTAACAGTAGCAGAACTTGCTGAATTAGTAAAAGGAATAGAAGAAAAATATGGAGTATCTGCAGCAGCAGTTGCAGCACCAGCTGCAGGAGCAGCAGGATCAGCAGCAGCTGAAGAGAAATCTTCATTCAATGTTGTATTAAAAGAAGTAGGAGGAAACAAAATCCAAGTTATCAAAGTTGTTAGAGATGCAACAGGATTAGGATTAAAAGAAGCTAAAGACTTAGTTGATGGAGCTCCAAAAACAGTTAAAGAAGGAGTTTCTAAGGACGAAGCTGAAGAATTAAAGAACAAATTTACAGAAGTTGGAGCTGTTGTTGAATTACAATAATTCTAAATTTATGTAAAAATAAATTTCGCCCAATAGGAACGGTCCTTTTGGGGTGAATATAATTATTAAAGAGTAAGATTATATCTAGTTAGATAATCTTACTTTTTATTTTTTAAAAAAGGAGTAGATTTATTTCTACTCCTTAACTTAATTTATTTTGATAAATTTTCAAAATGTTCTGTTAATTTTTCAACAGTTCTATTATTTACAAATTGCTCAGCTTGTTTTACTGTAAATTCAAATAATTTTTCATCACTACTTCCATGAGCTTTTACTACAGGCTTTTTTACTCCTAAGAAAAGAGCCCCGCCATATTCTTTATAATCTAACATTTTTTTAAATCTATTAAGTGCAGGAAGAGTTGGAACAGCTCCAATTATAGAGAATATATTCTTCTTTATACTATCATATAAAGAATTTTTTATTAATTTTCCCATCCCTTCAACAGTTTTTAAGAAAATATTACCTGTAAAACCGTCTGCTATAATTGCATCTATCTTTCCAGAAAAAGCATCTCTACCTTCAACATTACCAACAAAATTAATTCCTAATTCTGGTGATTTTGCTTTCAATAATTGGTAGCTTTCTTTTATTAGCTCATTTCCTTTTGTCTCTTCAGTTCCAATATTTAATAAACCAATGGCTGGATTTTCTACTCCTAAAGAATCATGTATGTAGATACTAGACATTTGTGCAAATTGTAATAAATTGATTGGCTTACAATTTGTATTAGAGCCACAATCCATAAGTACAAGTCTACCATGGTATGAAGGAAGTATTCCTGCTAAGGCTGGTCTATCTACACCTTTAATTCTACCAACTAATAGTGTTGCTCCTGTTAATAAAGCACCGGAATTTCCAGCAGAGATGAATACATCACCTTTTCCTTCTTTTAACAAATTAAATCCAACAACCATAGAGGAATCTTTTTTATGCTTAATTGCAACAGTTGGAACATCTTCCATTTCTATAGTGTCTGTTGCATTATATATTTTTAACCTTGGAGAAATTTCTTCTGCAGTCTTATTATAAAATTCTTTTAGTTTAGATTTAATTACATCTTCTTTTCCAATAAGCCATACTTCAGCTTGAATTTGATTTATTGCCTTAACAGCACCCTTGATATTTGCATCAGGTGCATTATCTCCACCCATTGCATCTAGTAGTATAATCATAAATTTATCTCCTTGTTACTTTGTATTTTGATATGTTTTATTTTATAACTTATATATCACAAAGTCAATTAAAATTAAAGAATAAATGAAAAAATCACTTATTCTTCACAAAATATATAAAAACTTTGGAGGCACCACTCAGAATTGAACTGAGGAATAAAAGTTTTGCAGACTTCTGCCTTACCACTTGGCTATGGTGCCAAAATTTAACTCTAATTAAATATATGCAAATAAAATCTAAACATTACTAAAAATTGTAAATGTTTTACATTTCATATTTGCTTTTCTAATAAAAATATTGTATATTAAAATAGCCTTTCGGCAATAAGCTAGAAAGGAGGTGTTATTTGCACAAATGAAAAAATACAT
>CALXJR010000121.1 GCA_944388675.1 uncultured Clostridia bacterium | reverse complement strand
ATGATGCACAAATTGTAGGAAAAGATGAACAAACAGATTTAGCTGTATTAAAAATAGATAAAACTGGTCTTCCAAAAGCAGAATTTGCTGATTCTGATAATATAAAAGTTGGAGAATTTGCTATGGCTGTTGGAAATCCATTGGGATTACAAAGCAGTATAACTTGCGGTGTTATAAGTGCAGTAAATCGTAAAATCACAGACTCTGATGGAATTACTTATACTTTAATTCAAACTGATGCCGCAATAAATGCTGGTAATAGTGGTGGAGCTTTAGTAAATAGTCAAGGTCAAGTAATTGGTATAAATACATTAAAAGTAGCAGCAGAAGGAGTTGAAGGAATGGGATTTGCAATTCCTATCAATTCTGCAAAACCAATTTATGAAGATTTAATTCAATACAATAAAGTAAGAAGACCATATATAGGAATAACAGGTAGAGACCTAGACCAAGCAACAGCAGATAGAAATAATTTAGTAGTAGGAGTATATGTAGTATCTGTAGATGAATTTTCTGCTGCAGAAAAAGCTGGAGTAAAACCTGGCGATGTAATAATTAAAGCAGATGGGACAGATATAAAAACAATGACAGAACTTACAGATATTAAAAATAAGCATAACATCGGAGACCAAATGACTATAGTTGTAAATAGAAATGGTGAAGAAAAAGAACTAACATTAACATTACAAGAACAATAAAATAATACAGATTAGTTACATTAAGTTCACAAAAAGGACAAAAAGTATTGGTAATATATAACCATAGTTAGTAATACAGTTACTCCATTACTAACTAAAAAATAAAAACATCCCCTTTTATTTTCGAATCGATTACCCAAGAGAAAAGTGGTAATCGATTTTTTTTGCCCAATAGGGCTGCCTCTTTTGGAGGAAAATTACTTATTAATGCTTGCAAAAAATTCATATTCAATATATAATTTACTTTGCAAATTAAATTATTCAAGGAGAAAAAGATGAAAAACGAAAAAGGAATGGGACTTATACAAATGATAATATTTGTAGTTTTAATAGTACTAATAGTTGCAATGTTAGTATATTTTATAAGGATGCAATATAATAGAGCTCAAATTGAAACCATAAAAACAGATATGTTACAAGTACAATGGAAATTAAAAGATTACGTAGATACACAAACAGTAAATGGTGAAGATATTAAATATTTAGGTACAAAATTAAGTGAAAGTATACAAGATCCAGTATTAGCAGATCTTATAAGTAGCAATGTAATACCTGAAAATGAATATGAGAAGTATTATGTTTTGAAAGATTCAGATTTAAGTGCAGCTGGATTAGGAATAACTAATTATGAAGAAAGTTATTTTCTAATTAATTATGAAACTTATGAAATAATTGTATCAAAAGGTTGTAAATTTGCAGATGATGATGTTTTATATAAACTATCAGATATACAAAATAGAACTGATGGACAAGAAGAAAATACAATTATAAATCAAGTTACAAATGAAACAGTAAATGAATAATAAGAGGTAATTATGAAAGAAAAAGAAGAACTAAGACTAAAAGAATTAAAACAAATAGAAGAAGAACTATATACTTCAGGAGCAAATCTAATATGTGGCATAGATGAGGCGGGACGTGGACCACTAGCAGGACCTGTTGTGGTAGGTGCTGTGATTATGCCAAGAGACTCTATGATTGAAGGAGTAAATGATTCAAAAAAGGTCTCTGAAACAAAAAGAGAAAAATTATTTGATTTAATTACAGAAGAAGCAATAACATATGGAGTAGGCATAATAGACCAAAAAGAAATAGATAGAATTAATATATTAAATGCAACAAAAGAAGGACTAACAATGGCGGTAAAAGAGTTAAATCCAAGACCAGACTTAATTATAGTAGATGCTCTATCTAAAATAGATACAGACGGGATTCCATATAAATCAATTATAAAAGGAGACGCAAAATGTTATTCTATAGCTTGTGCTTCAATAATTGCAAAAGTTACAAGGGATAGAATAATGAGACAGTGGGACGAAGTTTACCCACAATATGGTTTTATAAAGCACAAAGGATATGGAACTGCAGCTCATATTGCAGCAATAAAAGAATATGGACTATGCCCATTACATAGATTATCTTTTGTTAAAAATATAATAAATAAAAATTAAATATTGACAGGCTTGCAGAGATAAATATTATAAAAGGAGATGAACTAATGAATATCTTAGAAATTATAGGAAAAAAGAGAGATGGAAAAAGTTTAACTAAAGAAGAAGTAGAATATTTTGTTCAAGAATATACAAAGGGTAATATAGCAGATTACCAAGCTGCAGCTTTAGTAATGGCAATTTATATAAATGGAATGACAGTAGAAGAAACTACTAATTTAAGCTTAGCAATGGCACATTCAGGTGATATATTAGATTTATCAGAATTAGGAAATGTAGTAGATAAACATAGCACTGGAGGAATTGGTGATAAAGTAACATTAATTTTAATGCCAATTGTAGCATCACTTGGAGTAAAAGTTGCTAAAATGTCTGGAAGGGGATTAGGATTTACCGGTGGTACTAAAGATAAATTAGAAGCAATTCCAGGATATAAAACAGAAATTTCTATAGAAGAATTTATACAAAATGTGAAAAAGATAGGAATAAGCCTAATAGGTCAAACTTTAAATTTAGCACCTGCAGATAAAAAATTATATGCTTTAAGAGATGCTATTAACTGTACTGCAAGTATTCCACTTATTAGCTCAAGCATAATGAGTAAAAAAATTGCATCTGGGGCAAATAAACTAGTTTTAGATGTAACATGT
>CALXJR010000120.1 GCA_944388675.1 uncultured Clostridia bacterium | reverse complement strand
GAACACAGAAGTCAAGCCTTTAAGTGCCGACAATACTTGCGAGTTACCTTGCTTGGAAGATAGGTTGTTGCCAGATTTTTTTTTGTTTAAAAACGCCCAAAAAAATCGCCCATTTAGGACGGTACTTTTTGGGCGATAAATGATTTTATAATCTTTAAAAAAATTCATTTTTAGAAGATTTTATCTTTCATCTATATCCATATTTGAAAAATAATTTTTCATGCTATGTCCAACTTGTAATGGAGACATATTTAATTTTTCATGTGGTACAATCGTTTTATCTAAAGTAGAATTCTTCCTTATCGTATTTATTTCTTCATCTGTAAAACCATGCATTTTTAGAACAGGTACATATGTAAAATCATAATGCATTTTTTTAGACGTATTGTGCCATTGTCTTGTTCTATCTGGATGCTCAGATAAATCTGAAATTGTTCCATCTTTAGTAAAAAGATATATTGGTTCTTTAGGATTATAGGCTTTAAAAGGATAATCAAAAGAAGATATAACACCTTTTCCTTTTAAATTCTCTAAAAGAGATGATGGTTTTAAACTAATTATATTTTCATTCATAAAATCCGGGTTTGATAAATCTTTTATTAAATCAGAATTACTTTGTATTAATCTTTTTATATTTTTTAGAAATTCTGCATCACTCTTTGAATAAGCTTTAGTTTGTCTACAATCTAAAAGAGAGTATAACAAATTTAAAAATGAGTCAATACGTGGTATTATTAATGTTGCAAGTTTTCTAACATTCTTATCTTCATGATGTTCTGCTATATCAAACAATTCTTTATATATTTCTATGTCATCCCATTTAAGAAATTCTTCAATATTTGCATTATTAATATCTGTATTTGAGAAGGAATTCAAAAACGTTTGTAACCTACTACCTGTTTTTGAATTTGATTCTAAAAAAGCTTTAAAAAAGACATTAATTACACATTCTGTCGCTTGTTCATTTTCAGACATATATAAAGTATCATATCCAAATTCTCTTAAATTTAATAAATTTTCAATTTCACTCAAAGAATATTGATTGTAAACATCTACGAATGGTTCTGAATGAGAAAAGCAAGGTAAAGATGTATAAGAAAGGGTTCTTATATTTACTGGAGAGCCAACATACATACTATCTCTTGAGATGTAATCAATTCGATCTACATCATAAGAACTTTCATCATGTGCTTTAAAATTTAAAAAATTATATTCATATAATTTATTTAAAATATCTGGTAATTTAGGACTAATAGAAACTAGCACATTATGAATATCTTGATTTTCGAGCATAATCCTTTGACCAATAATTTCATGTGCCCCATGGTAACCATAAAGTTGTTCCTCCATGGCATGTGAAAAAGGAAAATGACCAATATCATGTCCAGCAATCTTTATTAATTCAGCAATTAAATATAATTTTAAATTATGCTTTTCAATATAAGCTTTCCATTCAGAAGATTTAAAATTATATACCAACTCTTCAAGTTTTCTATTATAAACACCTTTAGAGTGTTCTAATCTATGATGATATGTATTTGGAAACTCATTTACTGAAAAAGAAAGTTGACTAATACGTCCTAACCTTTTCATAGCAGGAGTTTCAAAAAAATGTGTGAATTGTGTTGGATAATAAATTTTAGGATCTAAATAATCATGTGCTAAGCTTAAGTCAACTTCACTATATAATTTTACTGATTTATTTTGAACACTTGGTTCATCAAAAAGCCAAGTAAAAAAATCTTTTATTATTTCTTCTTTTGTTGCTACATTTTGTAAATCTTGAAAATCTGTCATTTTTATTACCCCTATTCTGAAATTATTATATATTAATAAAGATTAAAGTCAATAAATAATAAAAAAATTATAAAAATAAAATTTAATAAAGTTGACAATATTACTTCTTAATTATAGAATGTGAATAATAAAAAAATCATATGAAAACTAAAAGAAAAAAGGAGAATTTTATGTCTAAAGTGCAATGGAAAGCAGGAACTTTTATATATCCAATTCCTGCAGTAATGGTAACATGTGGTACTATGGAAAAATCTAATATTATAACAGTTGCTTGGACAGGAATTTTAAATACTAATCCAGCTATGTGTTATATATCTGTAAGACCAGAAAGATATTCTCATGACATTATAAAAGAAAATGGAGAGTTTGCAATTAATTTAACAACTAAAAATTTGGCTTATGCAACAGATTGGTGTGGAGTAAAAAGTGGAAAAAATGTGGATAAATTTAAAGAAATGCATCTTACAAAAGAGAAAGCAAATTTAATAAAGGTACCACTAATAAAAGAAAGTCCTGTATCAATTGAATGTAAAGTAAATAAAATTGTACCTCTTGGAAGTCATGATATGTTTATTGCAGAAGTTTTATCAATAGATGCAGATGAAAAATATATTGATGAAAAAGGGGCTTTTGACATTAGTAAGTGTGATTTAATTGCATATGCAAATGGAGGCTATTATCCATTAGCAAAAAAAGTAGGAAAATTTGGATTTTCAGTTCAAAAAAAGAAAAATAAAAACTTAAAGCATAAATAATACTAAGATTGTTAGCTATTAAATTTCCTATATAAAATTAAATTAGCTGTAAAGTATAACAAAATTTTCAAAAAAATTAAGAAAATTACTCCAAATAATTGACATATGGGCAAATACATGATACAATATTTAAGCGTATGTAGAGGCATACGCTTAAATGAATTTTAAAAAGCTAAATAAATTGCTGGAGGTGTATAAAATGGCTGCAAAGGGAGCAAGAGAACCAATAACATTGGAATGTACAGAATGTAAAAGAAGAA
>CALXJR010000119.1 GCA_944388675.1 uncultured Clostridia bacterium | reverse complement strand
ATATTAGATGATGAAATCTTTAGCTCTTATGATGAAGAATTAATAAACAAATTAATAAAAATATCAAATGCAGACGGTTTCGGATTTGGAGATGGATTGGTTCCTAGTGATGTAGAAGAGATTATAAGAAGACTAGGAAAGAAAAGAATAAAACAGTTAACAGATGAAGATTTGGAAAGATAAAATATAAGTTTTTAGATTAGTTTGAAAAAACTAATCTTTTTCTATATAAATATAAGTAAATATTAACAAATTAATTGACATTTGATTAAATTTATTATAAAATGCAAACAATAGTTCGAGATGGTAATTAAATGTAGTAATAGATATAAAAATAAATATAATAAGAACTAAATTTTATATAAAGGATGTGTTCTTATGGACGAAAAAAAGAATGAAATTATTTTATTTGAAAACCAAGGAGTAAAATTAGAAGTAAACGTAAAAGATGAGACTGTATGGTTAAATTTAGACCAAATGGCAGAACTATTTGACAGAGACAAATCTGTTATATCAAGACATATTAATAATATTTATAAGGAGGGTGAATTAGAAAAAAATGCAACTGTTGCAAATTTTGCAACAGTTCAAAATGAAAGTGGCAGAACAGTAAAAAGAAATATTGACTATTACAATTTAGACGTAATTATCTCTGTTGGATATAGAGTTAAATCAAAAAATGGTATTACATTTAGAAAATGGGCAACTAAAATACTAAAAGATTATTTATTAAAAGGTTATGCTGTTAACCAAAAAAGATTAGAATATTTAGAAAAAACAGTAAAACTAATTGATATTGCAAATAGAATGGATGAAAGATTAGAGGACTCTGATGCAAAAGGTATTTTAAAAGTAATTGGCGAATATTCAAAAGCTTTAGATTTATTAGATGATTATGACCATAGAACTTTAAAGAAAATTAAAGGCACCACTGATAACAGGATAATAAGTTATAAAGAATGTATGAATATTATACATAATTTAAAATTTGGAGAAAAAAGTGATATATTTGGTATAGAAAGAGACAAAGGATTAGAATCAATAATAGGTAATATATACCAAAGTTTTGACGGACAAGACATTTATAAGAGTATAGAGGAAAAAGCTGCAAATTTTCTTTATTTGGTCGTAAAAAATCATGTATTTATTGATGGCAATAAAAGGATTGCTGCTACATTATTTATATATTTCTTAAACTTCTATGGAATATTATATAAAAATGGAACACAAATTATTGATAATAATACATTGGCAGCTTTAACATTACTTATAGCTGAGTCAAATCCAAAAGAAAAAGAAGTGATTATTGATTTAGTAATGAATTTCCTAAATAATGAATAAATTATATATTAAAAAACTAAGCATTGATTTATGTTATAGATATAATAAAGTTGATACCACTTTTGTTCCTTCAAGTTCTTGGTATGTAAAGAGAAGATAAAGATGAAGTTGATAATTTAATTTTTACATTGTTAGTTTTAGAAAATTATGTTAGAATATTTTTGAAAATAAGTAGTTTAAGGAGGAAGTTTTGTTTGCAATCAATTTAAAAAAATATAATATACGTAAAGAACTAAAAGATTATCTTGATGAAGTTTTACAATTTCATTATAGTCAGAACGATAAAGGACATAGTATAGAACACGCTGAATACGTAATTAATAGAAGCTTAAAATTTGCAGAACAAGTAAAGAATATTAATTATGAGCTTGTTTATTGTATTGCTGTATATCATGATATAGCCCATCACATTGATGCAAAAAATCACGAGATGCTATCTGCTAAAATTCTTAGAGGAGATGAAAATTTGAAAAAATTTTTTACAGATGAGCAAATTAACATAATGAGTAAAGCTGTTGAAGACCATCGTTCTTCAATGGAGGGAGATCCAAGGAGCATATATGGTAAGATTGTATCATCAGCAGATAGAAATACTGATGTTACAACAACGCTTAAAAGGTGTTATGCTTACAATAGAAAACATTATCCAGAATTGACTGAAGATGAAGTAATTGAGGAATGTAGACTCTTTAACATAAAGAAGTTTGGCTTAAATGGATATGCAAGAAAAAAGATGTTTTTTAATGATAAAGATTATGAAAAATATTTAAACGATATTACGAATTTAGCATTAGATAAAGAAAAGTTCTATAAAGCAATATGTGAAGTAAATGGAATAACTAATTCAAATAAAAAAAATTAAATAAGATTTAATAGGAGAAAAATATGAATATAGGAATAGATATAGATGGAGTCTTAACAAATGATGATGACTACTTAATTGATACAATAACAAAATATGTATTAGAAAATAATTTAGAAGGTTTAATAAGCCCTTATGCATATGAATATGGAAAAGTAAATTGGAATCAAAGTATATTAAATAATTATAGAGAGCAATATTTTTGGAATTATTGTAAAAATGAACCTGCTAGAAAATATGCAAGTGAAGTGATAAAAAAGCTAAAAGATGAAGGAAATAATATTTATATTATAACTTCAAGACATTTTACAATAGAAAATACTGAAGAAGGTGAAGAGGCAAGAAAAATTGTGAAAAACTGGCTAAAGAATAATCAAATAATTTATGATAAAATTTACTTTTCGCCTGATAAAACAAAAGAAATAGATACATTAAAAATAGACATAATGATAGAGGATAGCCCAGAAACTATACCTACATTTATAAAACATACTCATATTTTCTGTTATGATTGTAGATATAACAGAGAATTGAAACTAGAAAATATGACAAGAGTATTTAGTTGGTATGATATATATATGAAAATAAAATCTATAAAAAAAATAAGTATGTAAAAATATTAAAAATTATTGATGCTGAGATAGAATTTGCAAAAAATAATTAAAATCTAATTATAGGAGGATAAATTTGAATGGAAGAAAAAATAAGTAGAGAAAATAGAATGGTTCAAGCTCAA
>CALXJR010000118.1 GCA_944388675.1 uncultured Clostridia bacterium | reverse complement strand
AAATCATCTACAACAGCTTTAGTTGTTCCTGCTGTTGAGTTCATACAAACAATTGCAATTTCTGCATCATCTAATTTGTATTCTTCGAAGAAACCATATTTTCTTCCTGTTAATTTTTCAAATCTATCTGCTACTTCTAAAATAACTTTTTTAGCATTTCTCATAGCTTCTGCTTGTTGGTATTTATGCTCAAAAAGATATGATTGAACATCCATAGGACCAACAGCAATTGGTTCATCATGATTTAATAAATAATGTTCTGGCTTATATTTTCCAACAAACTCTTTAACTTTATCATCTTCAATAAGTTCTATGTTTTCTATAGAGTGTGATGTTATAAATCCATCTTGGCAAACCATTAAAGGAAGCATAACATCTTTATTTTCAGCAATTTGATGAGCCATAATTAAATTATCATAAGCTTCTTGGTTATTTTCTGAAAATAACATTATCCAACCTGCATCTCTTACTCCCATTGCATCTGAATGATCATTGTGTATATTTAATGGTCCAGATACAGCTCTATTTACTAATGTAAGAACTATTGGAAGTCTACAACTTGAAGCAATATATAACATTTCCCACATGAAAGATAAACCATTTGCAGATGTAGCTGTCATAGCTCTTGCTCCTGCAGCTTCTGCTCCGATACAAGCGCTCATTGCACTATGTTCACTTTCTACTGCAACAAATTCTGTATCAACTTGACCATTACTTACAAAAGTTGAAAAGTATTGTGGTATTTCTGTAGAAGGTGTAATAGGGAAAGCTGCTACAACATCTGGGTTAATTTGCTTCATAGCAAATGCTGAGGCTTCATTACCGCTTAAACGTTCTCTAATACTCATTATTTAGAACCTCCTTCCTTCATTTCAATTGCTCCAAAAGGACATACTTTAGCGCAAACGCCACATCCTTTACAAAAATCGTAATTATAATCTTCTCTATTTCCATCTTTATTAACTGGAATAGCATCATCTGGGCAAACAGGGAAGCAAAGACCACATTGTTTACATTTTTCTTTTATCCAAACAGGGCACATACTTCTCCAGTCACCAGTCTTAAACTCTAAAGAATTTGCTGCCTGATAGATTGTTCCACCAGGAGTCATTTCTTCTGCTGTAGAATTACTATCTATATGCATTTTTGCCATAATTTTTTCCTTTCCTTTCGCTCAATAGGGACGCCCCTTTTTGGGCAAAATAATAAAAAATAATTTTTTAATGTTTTAATTTATTTTCTTTACTTGGCTTAAAGCCATTTCTAAAGCTTTCATGTTTCCATCTATTACTTCAGGTTTCTTTGCAAATTTATGTTTGAAAGAACCTTTCATATCTTCTAAGAAATCTTTGTCGTCCATAATGTTTGCAACTTTTACAATGGCTGCAAGCATTGGAGTGTTTGGAAAATATCTTCCTAAAGCTTCTTCAGAGATTTTCCTTGCATCAATGCAATAAATTCCTCCATTATATCCTCTTAAAACTTTTTTTAAGTATTCTGCATCTTTTACGGTGTTAATAACTATAGCACCAGATTCTTTTAAACCTGCTGTAACATCAACACTTTCTAATAAAGTATCATCAACTACTACAACATAATCTGGTTCATAAATGTTACTATGAATAACAATTGGTTTGTCACTAATACGGTTATAAGCAGTAATTGGTGCACCCATTCTTTCTGGTCCATATTCAGGGAAACCTTGAACATATTTACCAGTGTTAAATGCTGCATCTGCAAGTAAAAGTGAAGCAGTTTTTGTGCCTTGGCCACCTCTACCGTGCCATCTAATTTCCACTAAATTATCCATTAAAATAACTCCTTTCTAAGATTTATTAATACATATAGTTTTAGCATGTGGGTAAAACTATAATAAAAATAAAATCAATTTAACCATATTCAGTATATTATTAATTATAAAACATGTCAAGAAAAACTGACCAATAATATAAAGAACAAAAGTGAGACAACCATAAAGATTGTCTCACCCCGTTTTGGCATCACATTAGATGATAGCACCAATGAGCAGTGCCACCAGTGCAATGATGCCAACGAAAACGGACAGGCATGTTATCATCATGCCCAGGCAACCGCCTCTATAAGGCCTCCGATAACCCCATCCACCCATTGGAGGGTGATGACGAAAATGTGGTGGAGGCGGAGGCGGCGGAGGCATTCCAGGGCCTCTCATGGGACCTCCAAATCCTCCGGGTCCTCTTCCTCTAGGTCCGGGTCCAGGTCCATGCATATATTTCATCCTCCTTATTAGTATTAAAGGCAAAAGCCTTTAGAAAATATTATATACTAAAAAAGTTCAAATTTCAAGAAAAGTTACAATTCACTGCTTAAAAATAATTGTTTGTTTCAGAAAAATTTATATATTTTTTCAAATTTTATCGGTTTCTTGCCCACGCTTCGCTTCAAAACTACGCGAAACCTCAAAATTTTTAAAATATATAAATTTTCTTAAGTAAAATAAAAATCGACTGTGAATTGTAACTAATAAAACAATATAGCTTATAAATTTAGATATAATTTCTTGACTAATTTCTGCATTTTGTATATTATATAAATAACTAAGGAGATTCATATGAAAAAATTAAGTTTTAAAAGAAATTTAAAAAAAGAAAATGGCTCAATTACAGTTGTTGTATTGGTTACAGTACTTTTTTTTGTTACAATTTTATCTACAGCTTATGTTGTAGTTTCAGCACAAAGGAGAGCTCAGATGCAAAGTGAAATTACAGCAAAAGATGTATATGAAAAGGACTTAAATAATGCAGGTGAAATTTATAATTCATTAGCTATAGAATTAAATTCACCAAATAATATTTCTACGCAAAATCAAATTTAAAAGATAAAATTATAAACGTTAATAATACTTAAAATAAACCAGGCTATTTGCCTGGTTTAAAAAATATCGTTAAAATAAGCATTTTAACTTGACTTTTTGCCATTTTGCGTATAATATATTAACAGGAAAATTATAGATTAAAAATCTGTAACAGTTTGTTATAAAATGTAATCAAGTTAGTAAGAATGGAGGATTCTATGGGAGAAGTTATAGTAATAACATCAGGAAAAGGTGGTGTAGGAAAAACAA
>CALXJR010000117.1 GCA_944388675.1 uncultured Clostridia bacterium | reverse complement strand
ATAAAAGCTCCTATAACTGCAGTTTGGGCTGTACTTAAAATTTTGAATAAAAGCTGGCAGTGGAGTGCAGTTACTGGTGTTGCAGTATTATTTTTACTAGTAACAGTAAGTGTTTTAATGTTCTTAGTACTACCAAGATTTAAAAGAGTTCAATCATTAATAGATAATATAAATGGTTTAACAAGAGAGAATTTAACAGGTTTAAGAGTTGTTAGAGCATTTAATGCAGAAAAATATCAGCAAGATAAATTTGAAGTTGGAAATAAAGAACTAACAGATACACAATTATTTAACCAAAGAGCAATGGCTCTTATGTCTCCTGTTATGTATCTTATTATGAATTTAGTAACTCTTGCAATTTATGTAGTTGGAAGTCATTTAATAGATGCAGCAGGTATGGCAGATAAAATAACCTTATTTGGTAATATGGTTGTTTTCTCTAGTTATGCAATGCAAGTTATTGCTTCATTCTTAATGCTTGCAGTTATATTTATAATGTATCCAAGAGCAAGTATATCTGCAGGAAGAATTGCTGAAGTTTTAGATAGTAAGACTCATATTAAAGATGGAAATGTAGACACAGATACTACAGGTAAAAAAGGTGAAATTGAATTTAAAAATGTTTCATTTAAATACCCAGATGGTGATGATTATGTTTTAAGAAATATATCATTTACTGCCCATAAAGGTGAAACAGTTGCAATAATTGGTTCAACAGGTTCTGGAAAAACTTCTTTGATTAACTTAATTCCTAGATTTTATGATGTAACTGAAGGCGAAGTTTTGGTAGATGGTGTTAATGTAAAAGATTATTCTCAAAACTTTTTACATAATAAATTAGGATATGTTCCTCAAAGGGCTGTTATGTTTAGTGGTAGTGTTAATTATAATGTAACTTATGGTGACAATGGAAAAGGTGAAATACCAGAAGATAAAATTAAAAAAGCAATTAGTATTGCACAAGCTACAGACTTCGTAGAAAAAATGCCAGAAAAGTATGAATCTCATATTGCACAAGGTGGAACTAATATCTCTGGTGGTCAAAAGCAAAGATTAGCAATTGCAAGAGCTATTGCAAGAGATCCAGAAATATATATTTTTGATGATTCATTTAGTGCATTAGATTATAAGACTGATTTTATGCTTAGAGATGAGTTAAGAAAATATACTAAGGATTCTACTAACATAATAGTAGCTCAAAGAATTGGTACTATACTTAATGCAGATAAAATTATTGTACTAGAAAAGGGAGAGTGTGTTGGAATGGGCACACATAAAGAATTACTAAAAGACTGCAAAGTATACCAAGAAATTGCTTACTCACAATTGTCAAAGGAGGAACTAGAAAATGGATAATGAAAACTATAAACCAAAGCCTCGTAATTTTGGTCGTAATAGAGTTAATGAAAAACCAAAAGATTTAAAATTAGCTGTAAAGAAACTTATCAAATATTTAAATAAGTTTTTGCCACTTATTATAATCGCTCTTGTACTTGCTATACTAAGCTCTGTATTTTCTATTATTGGACCAAATAGATTAAGTGATTTAACTGATGAAATTACAAAAGGTATTATGACAGGAATTGATTTTGAAGCTATCACTTCTATAGCAGTATTTTTACTTACTATATATCTTATTAGTGCTTTATTTAACTATATTCAAGGTTTTATAATGGCAACTGTTGCAAACAATTTTGCAAAAAGCTTGCGTACACAAATATCTCAAAAAATAAATAAGTTACCTTTAAGATATTTTGATACTCATAGTTTTGGTGATATTTTATCAAGAGTTACAAATGATGTTGATACTATAGGAATGACTTTACATCAAAGTTTAGGAACTTTAGTAAGTGCTATTACATTATTTATAGGTTCTATTATAATGATGTTTTATACAAACTGGATTTTAGCAATAACAGGTATTGTATCTTCCCTACTTGGATTTGTATTTATGTTTATAATTCTTGCAAAGTCTCAAAAATACTTTAATGCAAGACAAGTAGAACTTGGAAATTTAAATGGTCACATTGAAGAGATTTATTCTAATCATAATGTTGTTAGAGTTTACAATGGTATGAACGAAGCATCAGAAAAGTTTGATGATTTAAATAATAGAGTTTTTGTATGTAATAAAAAGAGTCAATTTTTATCTGGATTGATGCAACCTATTATGAGCTTTATAGGAAACTTTAGTTATGTTGCTGTTTGTATTGTTGGAGCACTTTTAGTTATGAATAATGCAATTTCATTTGGTGTTATTGTTGCATTTATGGTATATGTAAGATTATTTACTAATCCATTATCTCAAATAGCACAAGGTATGACAAACTTACAAACAACTGCTGCAGCATCTGAAAGAGTTTTTGAATTTTTGGAAGAACCTGAAATGGAAGAAGAAAACAATATTACAAAACATTTAGACCCAAGCAAAGTTCAAGGAAATATTGTATTTGACCATATAAAATTCTCTTATGATGGTGAGAAAACCGTTATTAAAGACTTTAGCTGTGATGTACATAAGGGTGAAAAAATTGCAATTGTCGGTCCTACTGGTGCAGGAAAAACTACAATGGTAAATTTGCTTATGAAATTTTATAATATCACAGACGGAGACATCAGAATTGATGGTGTTTCTACTAAAGAACTTTCAAGAGAAAATGTTCATGATCTATTTATAATGGTTCTTCAAGATACTTGGTTATTTAATGGAACTATTAGAGATAATATTAGATATAACAAAGAAAATGTTACAGATGAACAAATTATGGAAGCTTGTAAAACAGTTGGAATTGATAAATTTGTAAAATCACTTCCTGGTGGACTAAATTATGTTCTAGAAGATAATGATAGTATATCAGCAGGTCAAAAACAATTATTAACAATTGCACGTGGTATGATTAAAGATGCTCCATTCTTAATCTTAGATGAAGCAACATCTAGTGTTGATACTCGTACTGAGGAATTAGTTCAAAAGGCTATGGATAAATTAACTGAAGGAAGAACTTCATTTATAATTGCACATAGACTTTCTACTATTAGAAATGCAGATTTAATCTTAGTAATGAATGAAGGAAATATTATAGAACAAGGAAATCATGATGAATTAATGAAGAAAAATGGATT
>CALXJR010000116.1 GCA_944388675.1 uncultured Clostridia bacterium | reverse complement strand
GGAATGCCAGTAGGAATGCAACTTATAGGAAATAGATTTGCAGAAGATAAAATATTAAATGTGGCTTATGCATTTGAGCAAAAAGAAAACTTTAGAGAAAACTATAAGGCTAATTTTATAAAATAAAAAGGAGAAAAAATGGGGGAAGAACAAAATATATTTTCAGATAACCAAAGAAACACAATCTATGAAGATATGTTAAAGCCTATTAAATTGAAAATTTCAGAAATTTTATTATATGATACAGAAGCAGCAATGAAATTTTTGCAAGAATATAATGCAATTATAAAATTAAAACAGGAAGAAGAGATGCTTTCAAAAATTTCAGATCTGGAATTACAAATAGATTCATATGAAAGAAATATGGGAAGTACAAAATCTTTTGAAGATAAAAGTGATGCTATCTTACAACAAATAAAAGATATGCAAACAGATGGCAGAAAATTATCATTAGAAGAATATGAAGACGAATTTGATAGATTAAACAAAACATATAAAAGTATGGTTTCAAAATATAGTTTTGAAGATAGAGATAGAATAGAGCAGGCTTTATATGAATTATATGGAAATTTAATGGTAAGAAGAGTAAAAGAAGGCTCAGTAGATGAAGCCAAAATTCCAGAAGAAGATATATTAGGTTTAACAATTTACTTAAATGGACAAATAGATAAATTATCAGAAAATGCAACACCACAAGTTAAGAATATATTAGAAAGAATAAAATTTAAACTAATGAGCGGAAAAGAAGCTTTTCAAGATGATGAAATATGGAAATTATTAAGCTATGCACAAGGAAATAAGCCTAATCAAGTACAAGAAACTTATATGCAAGGTGGAAAGCAACAAGTAACAGCACTTGCAATAGGAAAAGAGAAAAAAGGCTTCTTAAGTTCTCTAAAAAGAAGATTTTCAAAAGAGCCACAGTTACCATTACAAGAAGAAGATTTAGACAAAATAACACTAGAATGGCTAGCAAAACAAATACCAGAGAGTATGTGTAGAGAATATGAGGAAGAAAGACTAAAACAAGAAGGAAAAACAAAAAATAAAGTTTATATACCTGATCCAGAATTTGTAATTGTTGATACATTACTTACAAGAAAATATGGTGATCCATATAAAATTAAATATAAGAATGAATTTATTTTTCAAGATCAGTATGGTTGTAAACAAAAAATTACACAAATGAGCGATGTTGATCCTTATTGTATTGATGCTCCATATTCTGTAGAATGGAAACCTATTGATGTAGATAAAGAAAAACAGGAAGAAATGAAAAGAAAGGTCGACATGACTTTTGATTTTTGTATGTTACTTAAATATATAAATATTATAGATAAAGCAATGCAAACTGATTTTTTACAAGTATTTATGTCTCAATTCATGCCGATGGCTAATAAGTATAATAATGATTCTGTAATTGATTATTCTCTGATTGATGATTTTTTATTATCTATTAAGCATGATAGTGTATATATTTTTGAATCTAAAATGCCAATATTTAAAAAATTATATAAAGGCTATAAAAGAGTTAAGGATGAAATCAAAAAAATGGAGTTAGAAGTTAGAAATCGAGATAATGGTAAAAGAAATAAGTTTTACAAAGAGAATGAATTTTCTGAAAATCTAAGTAATGATGGTAAGGTCGCAGTTAGGAGACATACACAAAGACAAGAAGTTGACCAAGCTATGCAAGTAGGAGATGATAGTATTACTCCTGCTGTAGAAGAGGAAGAAGATAGAGAATGAAAAAAATTATAGGAAAAATTATAATTGTTTTATTAATAATAGCTTGTGCAGATTTAATCTATTTAGCAATAAGAAATGTACAAGAAAAAACGGCAGATAATGAAAATGTAGAAAAAGTAAATAAAATACAAAATGAAATAGCAAATACAGTAGAAAATAATGTAGGAAATAGTATAGAAAATGATGTAAAAAATTCAGATGATTTGTTTTCTGACTTTTATGAACAAGCAGAAGAATTAATGAAAGATATGACACTAGAAGAAAAAGTTGGACAAATGTTTCTTGCAAGATATCCAAGTAATAATGTATTAACAGAAATAAAAAATGAAAATCCTGGAGGGTATGTATTATTTGGTAGAGATTTTGATAATAAAACTAAACAAGAGATGATAGATGAATTACAAGAAAATCAAAAAGCAAGTAAAATAGGTTTAATACTTGGAGTAGACGAAGAAGGTGGAACAGTTGTAAGAGTAAGCTCACATAAAGCTTTTAGAAATTCAAAATTTTTGTCTCCACAAGCATTATATAAACAAGGCGGATTACAAGAAATTCTTGATGATTCTAAGGAAAAATCTAACTTATTAAAAAGCATTGGACTAAATATGAATTTGGCACCAGTAGTAGATGTTCCAACAAAAAGTTCCGCATTTATATATGATAGGTCATATGGAAGAGGAGCAAAAGAAACATCAGAATATGCAGAAAAATTAATAGAAAGAATGAATGAAGATAATATGATTTCTGTTATGAAGCATTTCCCTGGTTATGGAGATAATGAAGACACACATACAGGTATTGCAATAGATGAAAGAAGTTATCAAGAATTTGAAGAAAGTGACTTTCTACCATTTGAAAGTGGAATAAAAGCAAATGCTCCATGTATTCTAGTTAGTCATAATATTGTAAAATGTATGGATGAAGAAAAGCCTGCATCACTATCAGAAAATGTACATGAGATATTAAGAAATGATTTAAATTTTACAGGCTTAATAATAACAGATGACCTAGCAATGGATGCTGTAAAATCATATGTAGAAAATGGTGAAGCTGCAGTTCAAGCAGTAAAAGCTGGAAATGATATGATAATATCATCAAACTTTAAAACACAAAAGAAAGAAGTTGTAGATGCTGTAAATAATGGTCAGATATCTATTGATACAATTAATACAGCAGTAAGAAAAATATTAGCTTTAAAATATGCTTATGGCATAATAAAATAAAATCCAAGAGGAGGAAATTAAATGGCAGTTGAAGATTATGAGGAAATAATAGGATTAGAGGTACATGCAGAATTATCTACAAAAACAAAGATATTTTGTTCATGTCCAACAGAATTTGGAGCAGATGTAAATACACATATTTGCCCAATATGTAC
>CALXJR010000115.1 GCA_944388675.1 uncultured Clostridia bacterium | reverse complement strand
GTAACCGATAGGTCGTCCGTTCGAGTCGGACACGAGGAGCCAGAAATAACAGATAAGAAATTATCTGTTATTTTTTTGTTTTCGCTAGTTTTTTATTGAAAAATATTATATAATTCTTAACATAGGAAGTTAACTTATATTTTGAAATAATAAAATTAGGTGAAAATAATGGAAAAATTTGAATTAGTCGATGATAAAGGAAATAGAACAAGTAAGATTTTAAGTATTGTAGAACTTGAGAATGTTAATAATATACCCAAAGATTGTTATTTACCAGTTACTGGTGTAGTTATTTTAAATACAAATAATAATATTTTGGCTCAAAAGCGTAGTAAATTAAAGAGCACTAATCCAGGAAAATGGGGCATATTTAGTGGAAAAGTTGATTTAGGAGAAACTCCGAAAGAGGCTGTAGTTCGTGAAGTTTATGAAGAAATAGGTATAAAATTAAATGTAGATGAATTAAAAATTCTAAGTAACTATAAAAGTAATAAAGCATTTTTTACAATATTTTATATATGTAAAAACATAGATACTGCTGATTGTAAATTACAAAAAAAGGAAATAGATGAGATAAAATATTTCAATATTAAAGAATTAGAAAATTTAGACAATGATGGTTTTGAATGGTTACCAGATTTAAAAAAAATTATTGCAAATTGAATAAAAATTTAGGGAGATTAAAAGATGTCGGTTAAAATTATTTATTTTGTGCATGGAACAACATATGATAATGCAAATTCAAAATGTAGTGGCTGGAAACAAGTAGAACTAAATGAATTAGGAAAACAGCAAGCTAAAGATTTAGGCAAAAACACAAATTACAAATATTTTATAAAGAATTTAAAAGCAAATTATGAAGGACAAACAATTGGAATAGTATCACACAGGGCTCCACAACTAGCTTTAGAGGTAATAACTAAAAAAATAACATGGGAAGAAGCAATAAAAAATGATTGGAGAAAAACGAAAGAATGGAAACCTGGATGGATTTATCTAGTCTAAAAAAATGTAGAAAAAATATTTATATTAAAATAATTTTGTGATATTATCTTATAAAAAGGGGAGTAAGATATGAAGAAAAAAGTAATTATTATTGTAATTTGTGTTATTTTAGTTCTAATACTACTGGGTGCAACATTATTTTCAATTTCTAAGTTTAATGTCATAAATCCATTTTCATCATTTACTGGAATGATGAAAATCTTAGTGGGATTTGATGAATATGTAGTTGTTCAAGAATGGCCAAAAAAAATTGTATTTAGCAAAAGTAATGAAACAGGAGGAAGATCAGGTAAAGACTATTTAGATGAATATATGGAAAGTTTAGGCTATGAAGAACTAAAAAATGAACAAACTGGAGGAACACTTTGTTACACTAATGGAGTAATAAAACAATACATAGGTTATTCTACTAATAGTTATTATTCAAAATGGACATGGGAAGGACAAGCATATTTAGGACAAGAAGAAGAAAATACAATTGTTTCTAAGGTTAATAATATTAATTTAACAGATATTCCAGAAGAACTTTCTGTAGATAAAGCAGTAACAGATAGGTATTTTGTAATTACTCCAGACGGTGTTTATAATAGAGAAGTATTAGATGAGTTTGTAAGAAATACAAAGCATAACAATATAAATAAGGAAGATAATCAAATAAGAATAGTGGCATATAATGAAAATGGCGAACCAACAATATTTGATATACAGTACAAAGTTCTAGATGAAAAATATATAGACGAAAACGGGCAAGAAGTAAACAAAACAAATTTTACTTTAATATATGACCAATCTAGAGTAAAAAGTTGGGAAGCAACTACAGACTACCAAGAACAAATAGAAAGGCAAGCTATTAAAGTAAACACTAATCTTCCAGGAGAATATTATGAGCTGGATGTAACAGAAGATGAAGAATTTCAAGCAGGGATAATTACATTAAAAACATATAAAGAATCAGAACAGTATAAAGATATAGAAATTACAAGATTTCCATTAAATGTGCCAAATAGTTTAATACATATTATAGGAGAGTAAAATATGAAATTAACAAGTGATGAAGCTTTAAATATTTTGAAAAAAGAACGTGGCAAGCTAGAGAGTGATATGTGGATTGAGCACCAAATTTGTGTTGGAAACACTGCAGGAAAAATTGCTAAAGCTCTAGGATTAGATGAAGATAAAGAAAAAGCATTAGGTTATATTCATGATATTGGTAAAAGGTATGGAATTAAAGAAAGAGGAGCTTTAGTTCATGGCTATAAAGGTTATGAATATTTAAAAAAGCTGGGCTATGATGAAGAATATGCAGGAATTTGTATTTTACATTCATACCTAAATAATGATATAAACTGTTTGGCAGATATAACAGATAAAAATGGATTAGAATATGAATTTCAAAAATATTATGTAGAAAATCATAAATATACAGATGAAGAAAAAATAATAAACTTTTGTGATTTAATGTGCACTAACAAAGTTCTAACAATGGAAAAAAGATTAATTGATTTATTGGTAAGACATGGTGTTTTTGAGACGACTCAATATCATATAAAAGAAGCATTAAAGCTAAAACAATACTTTGATAACAAATTAGGTTACAATTTATACAATTTATTCCCAGAAATAAAAGAAAATTTATAAAAGAACAAAATAAATGGAGGAAGGAAAGTAAGACTAAAGATGAAAATTAAAAGTTTCGATTTATATGACATGATTATAAATAGTATAATTGAATATAATAACCAGTTTTATGATACGAAAGATGAAAATCTAAAACTTCCAGTATTTGAAGAAGATGAAGATATTCCGCAAGAGGTTTTAGCAAAATTAGATAAACTTACTATAAATTATAATACTACATATCAGTCACCAGAAGAAATAGAAGAATTTAATAAGGAACTAACAAGTATTTTATCATCTTTACATTTAAAAACTTTTAGTTTTACCATATTAAATTCTAGAAATAAAAAAGCCCCAAATGATTATGATTTATCATTTTTAGATGCTTTAAACCAAGATGTAGAGTATTTAACTTTAAGTAGAGTGGATTTATCTAAATTAGATACAGATTATTTAAAAAGGTTTCCAAGTATTAAAGCATTTATAAGTGCACATAGTAATATTACTCCAGAGTTATTGGATAAACTACCTGATACTTGCCTT
>CALXJR010000114.1 GCA_944388675.1 uncultured Clostridia bacterium | reverse complement strand
AAGGAGGTTTATCAACTGAGGAGCTCGCAAAAAGAGCAACAATCAGTGTCTCGGTTACACTTGATAGAATGACATTCTATCGTGTGTGGGATTAATCTCAATTGAGAAAACCTTTCAAATCAAGCTCGCTAGCCCCATAAGGGACTCGCGAGCTTGATTTATTATTTATTGCTGTTATGATTCACACTGTCTATCTAAATAAAATAGATTTAATGATTGAAGTAAATAATATAAATAAAATATCAAAAATAATACCAGTAATTTTTCTCTATGTTGGATATAATAAAAATTGTAAAAATTCTAATATTATTAGATACCATAGTTGGTATGTTATATAGCCAAACATATAAACTTGCAAAAGTGTGATAAAATAGTTAAAAATATTTGCAAAAATGTGATTTTCAACAAATAAATGCTTGCAAAAGTGTGATTAAATGGTATAATATAAATAACATTATATTATAAGAATGGGGATGATATATTTGCAAAGATTTATTTCTCAAGAATTAATAAAATGGAAAAATAGTCAATATAGAAAGCCTTTAATATTAAAGGGTGCCAGACAAATCGGTAAAACATATATTCTAAGGCAATTTGGAAATGACAATTATGAAGATATTGCATATTTTAACTTTGACCATGATGAAGATTTATACAATCTATTTGAAAAGACCAAAGACCCTAAAAGAATTCTTGAACAATTATCATTTGTGCATGGTAGAGCAATATTACCAGAAAAAACATTAATTATATTTGATGAAATACAAGAATGTCCTAATGCATTAAACAGTTTAAAATATTTTAATGAGGAAGCAAATGAATATCATATTGCGTGTGCAGGTAGTTTATTAGGAATAAGATTATCACACACTTCTTTTCCAGTTGGTAAAATAGAGTTTTTGGATATGTATCCTATGACTTTTAGTGAATTTTTAATTGCTGATGGACTTGAAAATTTAGTGGATTATATGAAATCCGTTAATAAAATTGAAACTATACCTGATATATTTTTTAATATACTGGAAGAAAAATTAAAAGCATATTTTATTATTGGTGGAATGCCTGAAGCTGTAAATGCTTGGGTAAAAGAAAAAGATATCGATTTAGTAAATAATATTCAAGAAAATATTTTAAAGGCTTATGAAAGTGATTTTTCAAAACATGTTCAAAATACGGAAGCAAATAAAATTTCTTTAATATGGAATAGTATTCCATCACAATTAGCTAAAGAAAATAAAAAGTTTTTATATCAAACAATAAAAGAAGGTGCACGAGCAAGAGAATATGAAGGAGCTTTAAATTGGCTAAATGATGCAAATTTGATATATAAAATATATAATGTGACTAAACCAGATTTTCCTTTAAAAGCATATAATGATTTAAGTTGTTTTAAAATTTATATGAATGACGTTGGACTATTAAGAAGAATGTCAAATTTAAATAGCCGAATTGTTTTAGATGGAAATAAGTTATTTGAAGAGTCTAAGGGGTCATATACGGAGAATTTTGTTTTAAATATGTTATGCAAAATTACTGATGGTATTCCTAATTATTATACTTTTGACAGGCATGAAATAGATTTTATTATACAGCATGAAAATAAAATTATACCAATAGAAGTAAAGTCAAATAAATCTACTAATAATGTTAGTTTGACTAGATACAATGAAAAATATAATAATGAACTTGCAATTAGGTTTTCTATGAATAATTTAAGCAAAGATGGTAAAGTATTAAATATTCCGTTATTTATGATTGAATATTTAGAAAATTTGATTGGATAAATAGGATAAGAAATCAACTTGTCAGAATTTCCGACAGGTTCGAAAAGAAGAAAATAGAAATGTTACGAGAGAGATTTCTTTAAAATATAGAATAAAATCTAAAATTGCTACTAACTTTAGAAGATGGGCAATAGAAAGATTAAAAGAGTATAAATATATAAAAGAGCTGATGCCGAAAAACATTTTATTTGATTAACGACATTACAATATGTTGTAACTGCTAAAAACTATTTAAACGAAGACGAACTAAAAGTTTTAAATAATTTACTATAATGATATTTTGATTTTGCAAAACATTTATGAATAGATGATATATATGAAATATGGGTAATTATTAAAATTTATCCAAGGAGGGAAAAATGAAAGAAAAAATAATAGTAGATATAGGTTCAGGAAGTATAAAAGCTTATATAGTAAATGAGGATAAGGAAATTAAGCCAATTTATAAAAAAACAATAATGTTTAAAGTAAATTTTTCAAAAGAAAAAGGAATATTAGAAAAAGATAAAAATAAATTAATAGATGCATTGCAAGAAATAAAAACAAAATATGATGGAATTCCAGTATATGCTTATGCAACAAGTATTTTTAGATTAATGACAGAGAATCAGGTAAAAGAATTAACAAATCTAATCTATGAAAAAACTGAAATTACAATTAATATAGTAACTAAAGAACAAGAATCTATATATATGGCCAAAGCTGTAGGTAATATAGAAGGATTAGATGACCCATATTTAGTTTTTTCAGTAGGAGGTAGTTCTACAGAGTTTATAGTTTTGGAAAAAGGAAATATAAAAGAGAATTTTACTGTAGAATTTGCTGTAGGTGATGTGTTAAAAGAATTTCCAGATACTGCAAATGATATAACCAAAGTTACTTTTAACCAAATATATGAATACATATCTAAAAATTTGACGCAGCTTCCAAAAACAAAATGTAAATATGCAATCTTTACAGGATTACATTTAACCTATAATAAAGTTGCAGGAAATAAAATGGAAGATAATGATATTTTTATTAAAAAGAATATTCCGAAATATATAACATCAGAAAAATATAAAAATTATACCATAAATACTATAGAAAAGCGAAATTTAAAAGAGTTAAAAGATAATTATCCACAAGACCCTAAATTTATGGATGGTGCAAGGGCAAGTGTAAGTATTATTACATATATATTGGAAAAGACTGGTGCTGAATATATTTTCCCAACGGACTTAAATATGATAGATGGAATAGTAAATGAAATATTTGATGATATAGACAAAATGAAAGCTTAGCTTTAACAAGAAAAAAATCCACTTATTCCTTTAAACCAAAAGTAATGGTGGATTTTAATTTTATTTATTTTTGTAATTATAAATCTCTTTCTTCTCTATATAATTTTACAATTTCCTTACATGGATTAATTGAATATTTTGCAAATATCATAGAGGGATTTTCATTCTCATTATGATTAATATATGCTTTACAATTTTTTAAATATTCATCAAACATTTGCCTATTATCTATAATTAAATGAACTAAATCTGGTGTGAATAATAAAGAAATTCTATTAA
>CALXJR010000113.1 GCA_944388675.1 uncultured Clostridia bacterium | reverse complement strand
GATGATGTAAAGTCTGCAATTACAGATATATTTGACTATTCATATAATATTTCAGCAAATTATGCAAGTAGAATAGTCAATAATATATATAATACAATTTATGATTTATAAGATTCGCCTTATATTGGTAGATATGTCCCCGAACTTTCGGACAAGCAGTATCGAGAACGAATTTGTGAAAAATTTAGAATTATTTATTTTGTTTCTAAAAAAGAAAATACTGTTTTTATAAGATACATTTTTAGTTTAAGACAAGATAAGAGAATATTTTTTGAAGTACATAAAAGTGAAATTTATAATTTTTTTAATCATTTATTTTAAATTCTTTTTGGATAGATTCCAACCCCCCCATGGTCTGTATAATATGCTCCAAGTCTTGCCTCTTCTATCTCTTCGATAGTATATAAAAAAGTTCACCAAATGAATTAAAGTACAATTAATGAACTTTTATACTTATTTATTATTATTTTCTTTTAAATATCTTTGATACATTTCATCCATACTAGAAATATATTGCATATCTTGTTTTACTCTAAATTTTTCATATTCTTTTTCGGCTTTTTCAACGGCTTGTTTATGTGAAATTTTTCCTGAATCCTTTAGTATTTCTTTTTTTCTAAATTTTAAAAGATTATCTGTTTCATTTATCCAGTCTTTCATTGTCATAACTTGATTTTCTTCTGCCATTGATTCTGCATAATCTAAAAAGAAATTTGTTAAATTATTTAGCTTTTTTAATTCGTCTTCATTTAAATAGTTCTTGGCTATACTAACATCATATTTATATATCATTCCATCTGGAGCTTCTTTCCAAGTGGTTAGTCCCATATTTTCTTTTTCTGCATTTACTCTATTATAAATTAATTCTGCTGCAGTATGACCTGTTATTGCATAATGTAATTTATTTTGAACAATTTTGAAAAATGTATATGCTTCTTCAGATTTTTTGTCATAATCAATAGATGTCGCTATAAATAAATCTGTTATTTTTTGATAAGCCATTCTTTCACTTGTACGAATTACTTTAATTCTTTCTAATAATTCATCAAAATATTGTCTATTTACTTTGCCACCTTTTAAGAATCTATCATCATCTAAAGCAAAACCTTTTATCATATATTCTTTTATTATTTTGTTTGCCCATTGTCTAAATCTTACTGCTTTTTTAGAGTTTACTCTATAGCCAATTGATATAATCATGTCTAAATTATAGTATTTCGTTTTATACTTGTGTCCATTTTTTCCAATAGTCTCCAAAATGGAGAATGTTGAATCTTCTTCTAATTCCTCTTGTTCATAGATATTTGCTATATGTTTATAAATTGCTTTATCATTAACATCAAATAATTCTGCAATAGCTTGTGCATTTAACCAAACATCTTCATTTTGTAAAATTACTTCTATATTAGTGTTTCCTTCTTCATCTGTATAAAAAACAATGTTATTTTTACTTCCAATTAGTTTGTTATTCATAATAAACCAACTCCAATTCTTGGTTAAGATAATACCAAACAATTGTTCTTTTGTCAATAGTTTGAATTAATTTAATAGGCAAACTTCTACATAAAAGCTACCTCTTAACTAAAAACGCCCCAAACTGGAGCGTTTTTTTGTTTTATTTACTTATTCTTGGCAACTATCTTCTTCATTTCTACAGCAATTGTTGTTTGTTTGATTACATTTACTCATATTGTTTAAATAGAATTTCTTCTCTGCCATTTTGTCTTGAACACCTCTTAGAGCTTCACCGAATCTTTGGAAATGCACTATTTCTCTTTGTCTTAAATATCTTAAAACATCTACTACTTCACTATCATCTGCACATAAATCTATTAATTTTTCATATGTTGCTCTTGCTTTTTGCTCTGCTGCTAAATCCTCTTGTAAGTTTGCTATTGGATCTCCTTTACATGCAAGATATGCTGCTGTAAAAGGCACTCCTGCAGCAGATTGAGGGTATACATCTACTCCATGGTCTGTATAGTAAGGTCCTAATCCTGCTTTTTCTAGTTCTGCAGGACATACACCATCTGTTAGCTGGTGTACAAGTGTTCCAACCATTTCTAAGTGAGCAAGTTCTTCAGTACCTATATCATTTAACGTAGCTTTTGCTTTTTGGTCTGGCATTCCAAACTTTTGAGACAAATATCTTAAAGAAGCTGCAAGCTCTCCATCAGGTCCTCCATATTGAGATATAATTACTTTTGCCATCTTTGGATTTCTATTTGTTAATTTAATTGGGTATTGTAATATTTTATTATATGTCCACATTAGTCTTCACCCCTTTCCCATGGCCATGGTTCTTCAAGCCATCTCCAGCTATTGCAAGGGAAATAAATGCTAAGTGGGCCATAAATTCTTTGATATTTATCTGATAAGTCTTTTAATTGCTGACAATATTCTCTATGCAAACATATAGCTTTTCTATCATTTGGATGAGTATTTAAATATTCTGATATATCTGTTATTGCAAACATAAGACATCTTATTTCATTAAGCATTTTTTCTCCCATCTCATCTCTTTTCTTGCAGCACATTTCATTTTCATTTGTATTCATATTAGGTGTATTATAACCAAATTGAGCATTTATACCTGTTGGCTCGTAGCTACAATCATCAATATTATCATTACAAGAACAATTATTAACTAACATTTATTACACCCCTTCCCTATTGTATTTCTGCTTCTTATATATTCAATGTCTTCTATACTTTGACATGGATAATAAGGGCTAACTAATTCTGGAAATATAGTTCCATTTTTTAAACCACAGCATGGTGTAAATGTTTTTGTCATTCTTTGCACAGGCACATAACTTTGACCAAGCATTGGATTCATTGGAAAAACACTATCTTCTTCATCAAATCCGCATTTACATTCATCATACATGTTATTACAGCAACAATTATTGTTATTATCTACATCATCACATATATCTTCTAATGCTGGATTTTTATCATACATATTATTGCACATATTTTGATGATAACAACAATGTCTATTATTATAACATCTGTACATTATAAATCTTTCCTCCTTTTTTGAAGATTTAAATCTTCTTAATACAAAATAAATTTATTTTGTATTTGCTTATATTGTATTTTATGTTACCTCTGCTATAAAAGTTACAATTTTTTAATTTGCACAAAAATGCGAAAAGACTTAAGCTTTAAACTTAAGTCTTTTCACAATTTATATAATTTTATTGTATTCTAGAAACTATACTCTTAAAACTCCACCTATTGTTTTATTTACAGATGAACCAACATCTTTCATTATTTGGTCTCCTCCTGCAATTATTACTAGGTCTCCTTGTTCAAGTATTTCTTGTTTCTTTAATTTTTCTA
>CALXJR010000112.1 GCA_944388675.1 uncultured Clostridia bacterium | reverse complement strand
TGTTTTGTTCTTCTTAAGATAAATGGTTCAATTAGCATTTTTAATTTTTTCAAAACCCATTCGTCATTGTCTTTTACAATAGGTGCTTCATAAAGTTCTGCAAATATAAATGTTAAACTCTCTGCAATTTCATCTTCCATATCTACCATATAATATAAATTTTCATATAATTCTGGCATATCTTGCTTAAAACATTGTTTTATATAATCGCTTGATAACATTTCATATAACAAAGTATATAAGCTATTTTCTGAAACTTTTGCAAAATGTAATGAATTTCTTAACCTATCCTGTGCATTTTTTATTTTTCGCATATCTTCTTCTGTTTTGTTTTCTTTAAATAATATATTTCTTATTTCATCCATATCAGGATCCATAAAATTTTCATATTTGATACAATCTTTTATTGTATTTATTAACATTGCTTTTACTGTTTCGTGCAATGTCCTTTCATCAAGTCCTTCCAATGCTCCTTCATTTAACAATCCATTCTGAACATCGTACTTCCTTTCAAAATCATAAATCGCTTTTTTCATAAATATTTACCTCCTTAAAATTATTGTATAGAGGCTATAAAAAAAGAAGCTAACTTATTTCTAAATTAACTTCTATTTGTTAGATATTATTTCAATAACTGCATCTTTCTTATCAATGGATATAATAAAATTATTCTTGATATGGAATTTCTAATGTTTGAGGAATATTCAAAGTATTAGTATATTCTTCAAATGTATCTACTGTATCAGTTTCCATTTTATTTGTAACTTTAACATAGATATTATAAGTAGTTTGTATGCTCGAATGTCCCAATCTTTTTGATACTGCTTTAATATCAGCACCATTTTCTATCAGTCTAGTTGCATGTGTATCTCTAAAATCGTGGAATCTACTGTTTATACCTAATTCATAATGAATTACTTTGAATGCATACTTAGGTGAATCAGTTCCTAAAAATAGTCCATTTTCCTTAACAAAAACCAATTCTGCTTTAGGTAAAGCAACTTCCAATTCTGCTTTTGCTTCAACTAATTTTATTTCTTCCTTTTTAGTAATATCGTTTAATACATTCTTTTCATAATAATAAAGATAGGAATCACCGTAAAATTTCTGATTTTCTTCTTGTTCTTTTTTATATTCTTTTAAAGCATTTACTAAGGTATCCCCAATAGATATAGTTCTTCTGCTTTGTGGATTCTTACAATCTCCATAATACCAGACTCCAACAGAATGTCCCTTAGTTACATTTTTTCTTTTTGGTAAACCATATTGATTTTTTTTAATAATGTTTTTATTTATAGTTATTGTTTTTTTATCAAAATCTATAAAGTCCCAAGTTAAACCATAAACTTCTGATACTCTCATACCTGTATAATATGCAGTTAGGAATGAGTAATAAATCGAGTGTGTTCCTCTGAATCTATTTAATATTCTTTCTACTTCCTCTTGAGTAAATATATGTGCAGGATCTTTATTAATTTTATCTATTCTTGGCGCATGAACATTTTCTGCTGGATTAGTATTTATATAATTCAATGTATAACATGCATACTTTAAAGAACCTTTAACAACTTTTAAAATACTTGCCATAAAATTTTTAGAAAAATCATATTCGACATATATTTTATTTATAAATTCTTGTAATAATCTAGTATCTAATTGCCATAATTTATAAAAAACTATCTTAGGTTTGATGTGATTCTTAATAATATTTATATAGGATATTGTCGTTGAATAATGTAAATTAAGATTAGCATAATTGTCTATCCAGTAATCTAAAAAATCAGCATAAGACATTTTTTCTTTTAATTGTACTTTAGTTCCATTATAATAAAATTCATTATAGGCTTTTGCTCCCTCCTTAAATGCCTCTGATTTTGTTGGATAACCTGATTTTGTTATCCATTTTCTTTTTTCATCAACCGTTGCCACTTCAAATCGGTATTCATATACCTTTCCACGTTTTCTTACACTTACCATAAAATCTCTCCTTTTACTAAATTTATTAGTAAAAGGAAAGATGCCAGCATATCGAATGCTGACATCTAATTATTATATCCACAAATTTATTTACACAGTTTTTTATTGATATATATGGGATTTTGGTATTTTTGTCCACAAGATTCAATTTATGTGGACAAATCGTGGACATTTGTCCACCGTGGACAAAATTCTCAATTTTTTGCTTTTTTAAAATCCTTATTTTTCAAGGGTTTTAAGCATTTTTACCATGACAGTTTTTGTACTTTTTGCCACTTCCACAAGGACAAGGGTCATTTCTTCCGATTTTTGGTCCATTGTTTACTATAGTTTTATTCATTCCACCCTCTTTTTCAGAAAGATTACCATCAACTAAGTTTATTGCTGTATCTTCAAGTCCTGCTCCTGTAACTTTAGTTGTAGATGTTCTTTCTATAGGACCTTCTTTTTTACGAATGTGCATTAATATTTTTACAACATCCATTTTTATGTCTTCTATCATATCATCAAACATTTCTGTTCCTTCAAGTCTATATTGAACAACTGGGTCTTTTTGTGCATATCCACGAAGTCCTATACCTTTTCTTAACTCATCCATATTGTCTATATGATCCATCCATTTTTGGTCAACTACTTTAAGCATTACAACTCTTTCAAGTTCTCTAAAGATTTCTGAACCAATTTCTTTATCTTTAGCTTCATATATTTCATGGGCTTTTGTTGAAAGTTCTTTAATTAGGGCATCTTGGTCTATTTTATCTGCTTTAAGTGCTTCTACATCTGTTATTCCAAATGTATTTTGAATGTCTTGTAGTAATGATTCTTTATTTACTTCTTCATCTCCAAAATATGGACTTACAACTAATTCAATAACACTGTCTAGCATTTTTAAAATGCTTTCTTTTAAGTCTTTTCCATCAAGCACTTCTCTTCTTTGGTCATATATAACAGTTCTTTGAACATTCATTACATCATCATATTGTAGAACGTTCTTTCTTATACTAAAGTTTCTTCCTTCAACTTTCTTTTGAGCATTTTCAACGGCTTTTGATATTGCTTTAGATTCAATAGGCATATCTTCAGATGCTCCTAAAGTATTATAAACTTTAGTAATTAAATCCCCACCAAAGATTTTCATTAAATCATCATCAAGTCCAATATAGAATCTAGATTCTCCTGGATCTCCTTGACGTCCAGAACGACCGCGAAGCTGGTTATCAATTCTTCTTGACTCATGTCTTTGTGTACCAATTATTTTTAAACCGCCTGCTTCAATAACTTTTTGTTTTTCTTCTTTTATTTTCTCATCATATTTTGATTCAAGTTCAGTAAATTTCTTTCTTGCAGCTAGTATTTCTTTATTATCTGTTGCATTGTGTGCTGCTGCCTCTTCTATTTCTTCATCTGAATATTTTAGCTTTCTCATTTCT
>CALXJR010000111.1 GCA_944388675.1 uncultured Clostridia bacterium | reverse complement strand
GGAAGTTGATCTTCTCCTACTGGAATTAGTTCTGCCTCAAAAGCTGTAATATCTGCTGCTTGACTTACTGGATAACCTAAAAATCCATATGTTACACTCTCACCAAATAGTTCTCTTTTTTGTGCAATTTCTGTTTTTACGGTTGGGTTTCTCTCTAATCTTGCTATTGTAACTAGGTTTGAATAAAATACTGTAAGCTCTGCAACTTCTGGTATTAATGACTGAATATATATTGTACTTTTATTAGGGTCTATTCCACATGACAAATAATCCATGGCTACTTCTAATACATTTTTTCTTACCTTTTCTGGATTATTAAAATTATCTGTTAATGCCTGAACATCTGCAATTAAAATATATGGTTCATATTCTCCAGAATTTTGCATTTTTATTCTGTTTTGTAAAGAACCTATATAATGACCAATGTGTAATCTTCCTGTTGGTCTATCTCCTGATAAAAATCTTTTCTTTTCCATAACTTAAATCATTCCTTCCCTTAGTTACAAATTTAATTTTTAAAACTTGAATTTTAACTTGTGCCTGCTAGTTATATTTTTAACACTTATGTTTTATATTATATACGATTTTCCTTAATTTTACAAGTGTTTTACAAGGCTTCTTTAATACTTTCATTTAACGAAGTTAGGATAGTAAAATAAAAAAATTTGTTTTATCAAGATGCATATTGAAAATTTCTAAAGTTAAATAAAAAACTCCAGTTATATTATATTAGAATATAACTAGAATCAATTTTCAGTATTCTTGTAGCATATCGCTGGTTTTAGCTTCTTCACAATTCTTAGTTTGATGTGACATATCTTGGGCTCGAAGATTTAAACTACATTGTCCATCTTGTTAGAAGTAATTACCTTATGCAAAGTGTAGCTCGGCAACAATAAGAAAAAACATCACTTGTCGGAGCGCTATAGGTACGATAACTTGCAGGATTGCTAATATTACTATTGGACATACCTCCTCTCTCTACTCGAAGATATGTGCTAACAGCTTCCATTGTCCATTCCTTAACATTTCCTGCTAAGTCATATATGTTGTTTGCTTTTGTATACTCTGTGCTTCCTGTTGGGATTATTATACCACTTCCTAATTTTTTTGTTACTATATCTCCACTACTATTTACATATTCAAATGTTGTGTTATAATAATTTCCCCAACTTGTTGAATCACTTATTACTTCTTCTTTTGTTTTTCCTAAATTTTGATTTTTTGCATTCATTTCCATTAGCCACATTAATGTTCTATCCCATTGATTTCCCCATATCATTCCTGTTGTTACATCTATATTATCTACTTCTAATTTCTTGCATCTTTTATACATTGTATACCACGTTTGATAATTTATATTACTGTTTTCCTTCCTTACAACTGCTTGCTCTTCTCCTAAATCTCCAGTCTCATATCTTCCTATATAAAAGCCTCCATATTTCTTTACACTATCTATCATTTTATTAAATTCTTTTTCTAATTGCATTAGAAATTCTAATGTTGTTTCTACTCCTAATCCTAGTATCCTTATCTTTGAATCCATATCAAATGTACTTCCATAGATTTCTGCTACTACATCTGGTTCTCTATAATTATTATTTGTACTATTACTTATTTTCATTACTCCATCTATTTCACTCCAATTTAAAGCATATGTTCCGGTTACTTCATCAAATGTACTATTACTACTTGTGCCTGTTGTAAAATTATATATCTTTCCCCATCTTTTTCCATTTGCATCTGTTCCATAAAATTTACTTATATCTGGTACTGGCACCCATACATATTGGTTTCTTGTTTTTTGGGCTGTATATTTATTTGCATCATTTATCTCTACTGTTTCTTCTGTTTCTCCTTCATTTAATGCATAGATTACATACCCACTATCTATCTCATTTTCTCCACTTACTTTGCTTCCTACAAATCCATTTGGTACTGGCACCTTATCTCCACTTACATCAGTTTCTACATGCATATGCTCATTATCTTCTAAAACTATTTCTTGTATTTGAGCTTTTTGTGTTTCTACTTCTTGTTCTTCAATATTGTGTTTTGCTAATTTTATGTTTTGGCTATATGTAAAAGATACTACTCCTACTATTACTAGTAGTAATAGTAAAGTTATTGAGATAACTTTTACTTTCTTGTTTTTTGCTATTTTATTATTTTCTTTTTTAGTTTTATTTTCTTTCATTTATTTGCACTCCTCCTCTTTAGATTTTTATTTTTTGTTTTTGAACGCAAAAAAGGAAAACACATACTAGTTTTCTAGCATTATGCTTTCCTTTTTATTTTTATATATGCTTTTTAGAGTAGAATTTACTTCTACTCTTGTTTTATTTATTTTATTTTCTTCTTGTGCATTTTTGTAAAATGCAGCTCTCTCTACAGTGCCAACGTTTTTGGCTACTACCCTTATATAACTTTTCTGCATATTTTTTTCCTTTTAACTTATTTTTTTATAATTACTATTATCAGTTTATCATAAACTTTGAAAGTATTCAATTGTTTTTGTAACTTGTAATGTAAATGTAATATTAAAATACTAAAAAAGGTTTTTAGTATTATTTTCTAAAAACCTTTTAATAATTTTACATTTCTTCAACTCTTAGTTCTGCATAATATTCTGGATTAAATTCTTCATCATAAAGAATATCTCCAAATATATCTGGCATTTGCTCTTTAAAGTATTTTAATAATGGTATCATAACTTGTCTTATTGCTGGATGTACATGGTTATTTGCACGTAGCTCAAATATATGTTTCCATTCTCTAATGTTTGCAGTCATTGTATATTCTGCTGCTGTAGAATGTGGTAATATATTTCTACACATATCTGTAGTTGCTCCTAATTTTTTCATTTCTAAATAGCTATTTTCTATATCTTGCATAGTCTTTTTCCACACTTCATACACTTTTTCATCTTCTATATAAACTGGATCCATGAAAGAGATTTCATTTCCATATTTGTCTTTATCATAGCTACAATATCTTGTAGACTCTACAGAAAAACTTGCAAATCTATGTCTTGTTAAATCTTTATATGAACCTATATCATTATAAATTCTAACCGTTACTTTCTCATGTTCCAATACAGATTCATGTCCTCTATTTATACAATTTTTAATTAAATTTTTATAACTATCATCTGTTATTTTACCTTCAGAACGATAACATGTTCTACATGCTCTCTCAATTCTTTTCATCACTTGTACTCCATCAAATTTTTCAACTATTACATATGGTTTAACTATTCTCATTATGATACCCCCAATTTGTTTTTCTTTATGATATATTAAAAAATCATTTTTTTCAACAAATTCTTTACATAAATTTTACAATTTTAAATCGCCCAAAAAGGGGCGTCCCTCTTGGGCGAAATTTTAGTTATTTTTGTCTCTATATACTTTTATTAAATCTGCAAAACTCATTTTTGTTCCATAGTTTAATATTGCAT
>CALXJR010000110.1 GCA_944388675.1 uncultured Clostridia bacterium | reverse complement strand
GGTCTATTATTGTCTACTATGTTATATTGTTTATAATTAATAATATCTTCAATATTAATATTATCTTGTTTTAAGCACATATTTAAATATTTGTCATTTGTTAATATTTGCTCTGTATTTTCTTCTGTACTTTCTTGATTTTCATAGTCTTTGTTCATATAATCTATTACATGTGAAAAACAAGGTGTAGCAATGTCGTGAAATAATCCAGCAAGAGTTTCTTTTTTATCATTAGTACATTTCCAAGTTAATAATGCAACTGTTAAAGAATGATCATATCTTGTAATCTTTTCTCTAAAATTATAAATATTTTTAGATGCATAATCCATACCACAAAAATATCCTACTTTTTTTAATCTAGTTAAACAAGGAGCTTCTAGATATTTATTTAAAAATTCAGGTCTTCCGTTATAATCCAATGTTTCTAAATAATATTTTAATAAATTATTATTTGCCATTTCATTCTCCTTTTCATCTTGCCTTTTACTTATTTATATCATATTATTAGTGTAATAACAATTTTTTTCTAAATTTATGCTAAATTATTAATGAGGATTTGTTGATAAAAATAATTCCAATGCATATGGATGATAAAAATTATATAGAAAAATTAATTAAAAATCTTTAAAAATAAAAAAAGATAGTATTTATTATTAAATACTACCTTTTTTGGTGCCTTGAAGTGGAATCGAACCACTGACACAGGGATTTTCAGTCCCTTGCTCTACCGACTGAGCTATCAAGGCTTTTAAATAAAAAAATGGCGACCTGGAACGGGCTCGAACCGTCGACCTCTAGCGTGACAGGCTAGCGTTCTAACCAACTGAACTACCAGGCCGTAAAAAAATGGTGGTCGCTATAGGGCTCGAACCTATGACCCCCTGCTTGTAAGGCAGATGCTCTCCCAGCTGAGCTAAGCGACCATTTCTTTCGACTTTCTTAGTATACTAGAATTTTTATTTTTTGTCAAGTATTATCTTAAAATTTTTTTATTTTTATTTAAAAATTTTTTAATTTATTAAATTCATATCTAATAAATTATTTTTAGATATGAATTTAATCATTTTTATACACTAACTGTTAATCCAATCTTCTATATCTTTATAAACATCTTGTCTATCTTTTTCATGTAAAATATCATGTCTATCTCCTGGATAAAGCTTCATTGAAACATTTTTTACTCCTGCTTTCTCTAAGGCTTCATATGTTTTCTTTACTCCTTTACCACAATCTCCAACAGGATCTTTATCACCAGAAATTAATAATATAGGAATTTGTTTATTCATTTTACTAATATTTTTTACCTTTGCTGTATAAAGCATTCCATTTAATAACTCTCTAAAGAGTCCACATGAAAAGTCTGAACCTCTATTAGGGTCTTTAATATATTCATCTAATGCTTCCTCATTTGCGCAAAGCCAATCATATTCTGTACGGTTGGGTTTAAATACCTTATTATATGTTCCGAATGTAAGATTATGAATTTGCAATGTTGTATTATCCTCTCCAGCTTTTTTAGCTTCACTATTTGCCATCATTTTTGCAATTTTTATTGCTATACTTGACATTTGTCCAGTTCCCATAAGAATTACTTTATCTATTTTCTCATTTGCATAATCTATAAGTAATGTACGTACAACAAAAGAACCTAATGAAAATCCCATAAGTATATATGGTAAATCTGGAAATTCTTTTTTTGTCATATCCATACATGTTTTAACATCTTTTACAACAAAATTCCAGCTTCCTTCTGGACCAAAATACATAGGTTTACTACCTTCTGCAATTGACTTACCATGACCAATATGGTCATTTCCTACTACCACATAACCTTTGTCTGTAAAATATTCTGCAAAAGGTTCATATCTTGCTATATATTCAGTTACTCCATGTGCAATTTGAATAACTCCTTTTGGTTGTTTATCTGGAGTCCACATACAAGCATGTATAGTTGTTTTCTTATCTGCTGATGGATAATAGAACTCTTTAACTTCCATAAGCATTCTCCTCCTTTGCATGGATTTATTTTAGCATTATCAATATTTATTGTCAATGTAAAAGGAGGAAGTAAGTTTTTAATCTTACTTCCCCACTTTATTAATACATTCCTCCTGCTTCTTGATCATTGTGTGAAGCGCAGTTGCAATCTTTTGGTTCTTTTTTGTCTGTAACTAAACTTTCTGTTGTAAGTATCATTGATGCAACAGATGCTGCATTTTGAAGAGCACTTCTTGAAACTTTAGTTGGATCTACAATTCCAGCTTTCTTCATATCTACATATTCTTCTTTTCCTGCATCAAATCCAACACCTACTGGTGAAGCTTTTACTTTTTCTAGTATAACTGCTGGTTCTAATCCTGCATTTATAGCAATTTGTCTTACTGGTTCTTGTAATGCTCTTGTTACAATTTTACCACCTAATTGTTCCTCTTGTGGTAAGCTTTCTACAAATTTTTCTACTGCTGGTAATATGTTAACAAATGCTGTTCCACCACCTGCTACTATACCTTCTTCAACAGCTGCTTTTGTTGCAGATAAGGCATCTTCTATTCTTAATTTTTTATCTTTCATTTCAATTTCTGTAGCAGCTCCAACACCTATTACAGCAACTCCTCCTGAAAGTTTTGCAAGTCTTTCTTGTAAGCTTTCTTTATCATAGTTACTCTTTTCTTCTGCTATTTGAGCTTTTATAGAAGCAACTCTATCAGCAATTTGTTTCTTATCTCCGCTTCCATCAACAATAATTGTATGCTCTTTATCAGCTTTAATTTGTTTTGCTCTACCTAATTGTTCTACAGTAGTATCTTTTAATTCAAGTCCTAAATCAGATGTTATAACTTCACCACCTGTTAAAATTGCTATATCTTGTAGCATTGCTTTTCTCTTATCTCCATATCCTGGAGCTTTAACAACTAGTACATTTATAACTCCTCTTAATTTATTTAAAATAAGTGTTGATAAAGCTTCTTGCTCTATATCATCACAAATTATTACTAATTTTCCAGATGATTGCATTAAGTTTTCTAGTAATGGTAATATTTCTTGAATATTGCTAATCTTTTTATCTGTAATTAAGATATATGGATTATCAACTACAGCTTCCATCTTTTCTGTATCTGTAACCATGTATGGTGAAACATAACCTTTATCAAATTCCATTCCTTCTACTACATTAAGTTCTGTGTTTGATGTTTTAGATTCTTCAATTGTTATAACACCATCATTTGTAACTTTTTCCATAGCTTCAGAAATTAGTTCTCCTATTTCTTTGTCGTTTGCAGATATACTTGCAACTCTTGCTATATCATCTTTTCCTGTAACTGGTGAGCTTATTTTCTTTAATTCAGAAACTGCTTCATCTACAGTTTTTGTAATACCTCTTTTTATTGCCATTGGGTCTCCACCTGCTGCAACATTTTTAACTCCTTCTTTAATCATACTTTGAGCTAAAACTGTAGCTGT
>CALXJR010000109.1 GCA_944388675.1 uncultured Clostridia bacterium | reverse complement strand
AAATTTGAAAATCAAGAAATTACTTTGGAAAATAATCAATTTTCAATTGTTTTCTCAGCATATAATTATATCTATGCCCTCCATTTATACAATGCATTTATTAAACAAAAATTTCAAAAATATTCTTTAAACAAAAATTCCATGACTTTAATATCAATAATAAAAATCCCAGAGGAAAAAGTAGATAGTGAAGTAATTAAAATTAAAATGTCTTCACCATTAATTTGTAGAAATCATAATCAAGAAACACTAAAAGATATGTATTATGCTTATGATAGACCTGAATTTAAACAATATTTGGATATAAATATAGAAAAACAATTGCAAGCTGAAAATCTAGACAATAGCTTATTGCAAGATTTTCAAATAATACCAGTACAAGCAAAGAAAATTGTAATTTCAGTATATGAAAAAAAGATTGAATGTTCAATTGGAACATTTGAACTTCATGGAAACAAGATTCTTTTAGATTATTTATATAAAGCTGGGATTGGTTCAAAGAAAGCAATGGGATTCGGATTATTTGAGATAATAAAATAAGGAGGTGAAAACTTGAGAACAAAAATATATTTAAGTGATTGGTTCTATAATGCTGGCATAGTAGGATTTTATAGAATATTTAAAAATAAAGAAAAACTAGTCATAAAAGATAACTATATAGAATTTGACACTAAAGACCTAAGCAATTTTGCAGATGAATATTTTGAATACTTTTTTAATCAATATAATGTTGCAGAAAGGACTATGCAAAGAGTAGCAAATAATTTAAAAATTATTAGCCAAAATTTAACAAAAGAACCAAGTAATAAAGAAGATGAAAATAGAATAAAAGAAGCCATAAAAACACAAAAAACATATTTTAAAAATACAATAAAAGGACAATTAAATAAAATTAAAAAATTTGATGAAGATACATATGAAACTATATCTAATGCTATGAACAAAATAGATGAAATAAAAGATAAAGAACAAGTGCAAGAATTGGATGAAATTTATAAAGTAATTAAAGAAAATCTAGAAAAGACTAATATCAATCAAAAATTAACAATGAATTTTTTCAAAAGTATATTAAGTAACTCATATTTTGGACAACCATCATTTCTTAATGTAGTAAAATCAGCATTACCTTATGAAGAGCAGAAGAAAGTAATGTATAAAGATTATATAAGTAACATTATAGAAATGGACTTTATAAAAGATATATTATCAAATAAGTATGGACTAGATGAAATTAAAGAAATAATTAATAAAAAAGATCAATCTTTATTAACAAATCAAATTATAAAGGTATATCAAAATATACAGAAGAAAAAAGATTTAAAACAAATACAAGAATATCTAAAAGACAAAGCACTAAGTGATTGTTCAATGTGTAATAGTGAAGAAATATTATCATCCCAATATTCAGAAGGCAATTTTATTCCGCTTGCAGTAAGTAGTGATAATATGTCAAACTTCTTTTGGAATCAAAATGTAAATCTTCAAATTTGCGATATATGCAAATTAGTATTATTCTGCATTCCAGCTGGAGTTACTTCAATAATAAAAACAGTAAAAGATAATGGAGAATATAAAGAACAAAATGTTTACAGTTTTGTAAATTATGATACTAACATAACTGAACTTATAAAAACAAATAATAACTTTAGAGATAGGTCTAAAAAAGAAAAAACGAATTATAATCCATATGCAGAAATCATTTTAGATATAGTAGATCAAAACAAACAAATTAGTAATTGGCAATTAGAAAATATATTTGTTGTAGAATTCGATGCTGAGTATAGAGCATTTAGCAGAATGGAGTATTTTAATATAACTAGACCAGTAGCTGAGTTTTTTACTAAATATGCAATAGGTAGTTTAAATAAAATAAAAGATTATAAATACAGAGTTCAAGTAGTAGATTACATTTTAAAAAATAAAGATATTAAAGTGATTATAAATAACAGAATTAGAGATAATTTCACAAATGATATAAAAAACAACATAGACTCATATTATGCAACAAAAGCAAGAATGGATATAAATTTATTAAAGAAAGGAGATAAGAATATGGAAGATATAGAGAAAAATAATAAAAAGCTTGGAGCTATTTATAACATTGGAATAGCTACAAGAGAAAAATTTAAACAAAAAAACATAGAAAATAAACTAGATGGTTATATCTATAAAATGCTTAATTGTATTAAACAAGGTAACAAAAACGATTTTATGGATATAATTATAAGATTACATATTTCAATTGAAGAAAGTATATCACCAATATTTATAGAAAGTATGAAAGAAGGAGATTTAGCTTTTGAAGATATAGGACATAGCTATTTAGCAGGTCTTGCATCAAATAGATATGAAAAAAATGAGGAGGTAGAAAATAATGGATAATAAAGGTTTAACAATTACAATGATATTTAAAGCTCAAAGTTTAAATTATGGAGAAGGTATAGGAAATATATCAGAATTAAAGAAATTATCAAGAGGAGATGGAAGAGTATATACTTTTGCATCAAGACAAGCATTAAGATATGACATAGCAAGACTAGGCAATAAAATGTATAATTGGAATTTAGATGTAGTAGACAAATCAAAAGGAACAATACAATTTAGTGATAAATATACAATAGAAGACTCTCAAGAAATGGATCTTTTTGGATTCATGAAAACGTCTAAAAAAGCTGATGGAGATACAGTTACAAGAAGTGCACCAGTACGTTTAAGTAATGCAATCTCTTTAGAAGAGTATAAAGCAGATATGGACTTTTTAAATAATAAAGGATTAGCTGATAGAATAAATGAATTTCCTAATTTAGCAAATGTTGAACAGCATTTTAGTTATTATACTTATACTGTTACCATAGATTTAGAAAAAGTAGGCAAAGACGGAAACATAGAACTTTCTAATGAAGAAAAAGTTAAAAGAGTAAAACAATTATTAGAAATCATTAAGATATTGAACAGAGAAATACGTGGAAGAGAAGAAAACTTAAGTCCTTTATTCATAATAGGTGGAATATACAAGATAAATTCTCCTTTCTTCCTAGGAAGAATCAATTTACAAGCTAAAAATGGAAAGTTTGCTATATCTACTAAAGAATTAGAAGATACAATGAACTTAAAAGTTGGAGATGAAGAAATAGAAAAAGATACTTCGATAGGTATTATAGAAGGTGAATTTGCAAATGAGCAAGAAATAAAGGAAACTTTTTCTGATAAAGTAAAGAGCATTCAAGAATTTTTTGAAAACTTAGAAAAACAAGTAGAAGAATATTATATGTAAAGTTCCTACAGAAAGGAATGGAAGAAATGAAGATTATAAAATTAAAGTTATTTCAAGAAACAGCATGTTATAAAAAGCCATTTGCATTTAAAGTTGCAGAAACGTATCCTTTACCACCATATTCAACAGTTATAGGAATGTTACATAAGGTATTACAAGCTCAAAATGGTGAGTATTTTGATATGAATATATCAATACAAGGAGAATATGAAGGAATATTTTCTAATTATCA
>CALXJR010000108.1 GCA_944388675.1 uncultured Clostridia bacterium | reverse complement strand
ATTAAATATATATATTATAGTAGATATATTGTCTAAATTTCGTAATAACGCTAAGCATAGCGATAACATAGATAAAGCTAATTCAAAATTTTTGGGAGGAAAACACATGAAAGAAAAAAATCAAAACACACAAGTAAAAAACAAGAAAGGAAAGCACTTTAACAAAAAGGTAGTAGCAATAGGAACAACTGCAATTGTTGCTCTAGCTGCAATACTTGGAGTTTATATGCTAAACAGAAACGATAATAGTTTAGCTGGTTTAAGCCCAGAACTTGCAAGAAGTATGACATACGACCAAGTTAAAGAAGGAGACGAAAACTTAAAAGAGACAAATAATGTTAAGTTTGATGCCTTTTTCTTAAAAGACTTAGATGGTGACGGTTATGCAGAAAGCATAAGAGGAACCTGTAATGAAATAGGAGACGATTCAACCTTGTATATGGAATTAAATGTCCTTACAGAAGGTTATTTAAAAGATGCCAAAATAACAATAAATGGCGACAACTTCTATTTACAAACAAATCTACCAAAAGATGATGAATTAGCAGAAAACTATGTTGGAAATAATATAAAAGAGATAAACTTAAACCAAATAAACAATGGTACACAAAAACTAATAACAGGACTAGTAAGAAGTGGAGATTATACATATACTTCAGGAAAAGCAGATGCCATTGGAAACAATGTAAATAAATACAGCAGTAACGAAAACAGTGTAACTCTAACAGGAACATATGTAACAGCAAGTGGTGAAGAAATACCAATAGAGAAAACAGTAAACTTTGATGTGGATTGGTATGGAACAACAAGAGCAAGTATATATAATGCTACAAACCAAAGCTTATATATAGAACAGTTTATAGACGAAGAAGCAGAAAAATTAAACTTAAGATTCATGGTATACACAGAAGAAGTAAATAAAGAATTATTATTAAGCAGGAACCATACAGAAGTAGAAATACCAGAACTAAATGGGTATGCACCATTAGAAGTAGTGTATACAGGAAGCAACGCTACAGCAAATTACAATGCAGATACAAGAATATTAACACTAGACAGAACTTCAACAACAGATGAAAACGGAAATGTTACAAGTAAACTATCAACAACAAATAGCTATAGTGTAAGAGTAACATATCCGCTAGAAGCATATACAGCCTTAGGAGTAAGCTCAGTACAATTAAAAATACCAGTAAGCACATATTATGAAGGCTATAATAACACAAATGATGAATTTACAAACCCATATAGATCAAATGTAGCAAAAACAACAATAACAGCAACATACAGTAAATATCAAGGCACAAATGCCACTCTAGATATAACAGTCGGAAATTATATAAGTAGCCCATCATGGAGATATGTAGTATCAAAACAAAAGCCAATTAGATTATATAATGGACAAAGTGAAGAAGAAAGAGATGACACATATATAGTAAAATGGCAAGGATATATTGGAACAAATACAGAGCTTAACACAATAACAATGAAAGAAACACCAAATGACCAAGCACAAGTAGTAGACCAATTTATAAAAACAGATAGCTCACAAGGAAGTATGGAAGATGTAACAACAAATGTTGGAATATACTTCTCTGGAATGGATGAGCTATTAGGAACAGAAGGTTACATAAACGTATATGATGAAGAAACAGGAAATCTCCTTGTAACATTTACTTCAAGCGATTGGAACAAATATACAAGTAACAACCCATATAGATACGAGAACTCAGTAAAACACATAAGAGTAGAAACAAGCCCAGCAATTAAAAATGATGCATATTTCTATATTTACAATGTAAAAGAATTAGATGATGATGCAATTACAACAAAATATGAAAGAGCACAATTTGATGAATTACAATACATAAAATCTCAATTAGTAATGTACATAGGAGACAACTTAATTGGAACAGACACTCATCAAGCTCATTATGAAGCACCATATTCTATAGCAACAATAAGCATAAGCAATAACACATTATCAACACAAGCAACAGAGGAAAACGATATAATAACAATTCATGCAGATGCAAATACATCAGCAAACCAAGTAAGATGGATAAATGGTACATTTTTGGTAAAATTACCAGAAGAAATGTTAACAGCAGAAATAAACAATGTAGAAATAAGCAACTCAAATGTTACATTAGAAAGTTATGAGTTAATTAAACAAGATGGAATAAACTTTATAAAAATAGTTACAAAAAATGACCAAGAAGCAACATATGATATAAAAATAGATGTTGATTTAACACCGGACCCAAGAATTGCAACAACAACTAAAAACATAGAACTTTATGCAAGCAATGAAAACGGAAGTGATTATTACTACAAAGCACAAGATATTTATGATGTAAACAACAATTTAAACACAACAGAGCAAGTAAACCATACAACAACAAGTATAAGTATGGTATCACCAAACTCTCTACTTACAAACCAAACAGCATCAGACTATGATGATAAAGGAAGTACAGTAGTATCACCAGAAGTTGCAGATATAAAACCAGTATATGCAGTAGTAGACCAAGAGCAAGAAGAACAAACAGTAAAAATAGGAGTACAAATAAAGAACAATTATGCAAGTACAATAAGTGAGATAGAAATATTAGGTAAAATCCCATTTGAAGGAAATACATATGTACTAAGTGGAAGTGACTTAGGTTCTAGCTTCACAACAAAGATGGTAGATACAGGTATGGAAATACCAGAAGACTTATTAAGTACAGCAACAGTATATTACTCTACAAATGAAAATCCAGATAGAGATATAAATAATGAAGTAAACGGATGGCAAACAGCAGAAGAGGTAACAAACTGGGATGAAATAAAAACATTCTTAATAGATTTAGGCGATTATGTAATGCCAACAGGAAAAGAATATGTGTTCTATTACACAGTAAAAATACCAAATGGACTAGAATTTAACCAAACAGCATTTAGCCACCATGGAGTATACTTCTCATTAGATACAGAAGATGGAAAATATAGAACACAAACAGAGCCAAATAAATTAGGATTTAGAATAGCAGAAAAATATAACTTAGAACTAAGCAAATTCCAAACAGGAAAAGATAAATTAGTTCCAGGAGCAACATATAGTGTACAAGAAATAATAACAGAAGAAGATGGAACAGAGACAAGAGGAGAGGCAAAAACAGGAGTAACAAATGCACAAGGAAAGCTTACAATAACAAATCTATATGCAGAAAAAACATATGAATTAAGAGAAATAAAAACACCTGATGATTATGAATTAAATTCAAATGTCATAAGGTTTATTGGTCATGTTGATGAACAAGGAATACTTACAATAGAAAAAACTGGAGAAACAAAAGAGGACCCACAAGTAATAAAAGAAGATGGAGAAGACTATAAAGTAACTCTACAAGTGGAAGATGAAGTAAAAGCAAGTATTAAGATTACAAAGAAAGAACAAGGAACAGAAAACTTACTATCAGGTGTAAGATACAAACTTACAGGATATAATTTACCAGAAACAGGTAGAACAATAAGAACAAACACAAATGGAGAAGCAACAATTAATGGAATATCTATAAACCAAGAATACACATTAGAAGAAG
>CALXJR010000107.1 GCA_944388675.1 uncultured Clostridia bacterium | reverse complement strand
TCCAATGTATGTTCCTTCTAGTAATACTGTTTTTCTTATTTGTTTTTTTGTTGCTCCTACTGATGAAAGCATTCCATATTGTTTTGTTTTTTCTGCAACTGATATTGCAAAACTGTTTCTTATTACAAATACACTACTTACAACTATAATTACTATAATAACTCCAGCTATTCCATATAACACTTGCATTGTATTATCACTAAGTCCACCATCAAATCTTATTACATCTGTATTTGCAACTTTGTTTATAGTTATTCCTGTATCATCTTCTATTGTGTCTATTATCTGCTCTGTAGTTTCTTCATAATTTCTTAGCTTAGAAAATAATACTGAAATATTAGCTGCACCTTCTTTTCCTATGTTATTAGAATATGTAATTATTGTATAACCAGGTGCTTGATAGTCTTCAATCTGATAACTTAATCTTTCCATAATGCCAACTATTATATAAGTTTTATGCTCCGTATCTGTTATTTCTTCCGCACTTTCTTCATCATATGGATTATTTTGTGTTAGCTCATAACCTCCATCTACTAATCTTCTTGTTCCAACATCTAAAGAAAGTGTGTCTCCAACTTTAAGCTCAACTCCTCCATTATCTATTATATGTTGTGATATAACAACTTCATTTTCATTTTCTGGTAATCTTCCTTCTACTAATTCTATTGCACTATTTTTAAGTGCTTCATCACTAAATTCCATTACAAATAAATATGGTTTTCCTGGATTTATACTTCCATCTAATTTAGCATATCCTACATTTTTAGTTAAAAAATATGAATCTACATTAACGTTTTCTTCTATAAATTTAAGTTCTTCTGCTGGAACATCTTCAAATCTCATATGAAAGTTCCCATTAGATTGCTTCATGGCATTAGATAACGTCTTTTGAGTACTAGATACCATACCTGCAACAGCACAAATTAAAGCAGTAGAAAGCATTATTCCAATAATAGTAACAATTGTTCTTTTTTTATTAAGTTTTAAATTCTTTTTAGTAAACTTTTTTAAAATATCCATCTTAAATCTCCTTTTAATTTCTTTCATCTTTTATAATTTTGCCATCTTCTATTGTAATAACCCTTTGTGCTTCTTTTGCTATTTCTAAGTCATGTGTAATAATTATTACTGTTTGGTTAAATTTTTTGTTTGAAAGTTTTAAAAGTGAAATTATCTCTTCACTTGCTTTTGAGTCTAAGTTTCCTGTTGGTTCATCTGCAAGCATTAAGGCTGGATTGTTAATCATTGCTCTACCAATTGATACACGTTGTTGTTGTCCTCCAGATAATTGGTTTGGTAAATGATTTACTCTTTTTTCTAGTCCTAATGTTTTTATTAAGTTATCTAATCTTTCTTTATCTGCTTCTTTTCCATCTAAGTCACATGGAAGTGTAATATTTTCCTTTACATTTAATATTGGAATTAAATTGTAAAATTGATATATTAGACCAATTTGTCTTCTTCTAAATATTGCTAAATTGTCATCATCTAAAGAATATATATCTTTTCCATCTATATATACTTTACCAGATGTTGGCCTATCTACTCCTCCTAAAAGATGAAGTAATGTCGATTTTCCAGAACCTGAAGCTCCTACTATTGCAACAAATTCTCCTTTATCAACACTAAAAGATACATGGTCTACTGCATGAATTTTGTTCTCTCCTTTTCCATAAGTTTTAACTAAATTCTCAACTCTTAAAATTTCCATTTTTTTATCTCCTTTTCTTTATTTGATAATACTATACAATCTTAAAGTGACATTAAAATGACAATTTAGAGAAAAAAATAAAACTATACTTTTTTTGTATAGTTTCATTTATATTCTAAGCAATTCCTGCCACTAGTTCTTGCATTAAGTTATGTACTGATACTATTTCTTTTATTTTATACACATTACTTCCACAAAATACTAGTCCATTTTCTATATTTCCTTTTACAGAATTTATTAATGCTTTTGTTATGCAATATGGTGCATCTTTTACATTACAAGTTTTTATACAACCATAGCATTTATCTATTTTACTTTTATGTGTTTCTTCTTTTTGTATAAATGTATTATTTATAGCTCTTCCAGGCATTCCAACTGGGCTATGGATTATTTTTATATCTTCTTCTTTAGCATTTACATAAGCTTCTTTAAATTCTTGTGCTGCATCACATTCATCTGTTGCAACAAATCTTGTTGCCATTTGTACTCCGCTTGCTCCCAAACTTAAGAATTTCTTTATATCTTTTCCATCCCAAATTCCACCTGCAGCTACAACTGGAATTTCTTTTCCTGTTTCTTTTTCTACATCTTTAATATAATCTACTACATCTGTTGTAATGTCTTCTAACTTTGGCACATCTTCTGAAATTAGTTCAGATTCCTTAAATCCAAGATGTCCTCCTGCTTCTGGTCCTTCTATTACAATCATATCAGGTGTATAATCATATTTTTTCTTCCAATGTTCAACTATTAATTTACAACATCTTAATGATGAAACAATTGGTGCTATTTTTGTTTTTGTTCCCTTAACATACTCAGGCAAATCTTTTGGAATTCCAGCACCTGAAATTATTAAATCTATTTTTTGTTTTACACATTCTTTAACTATTTCTGCATAATTTCTTAGTGCAACCATTACGTTTACACCTAAGATTTTGTCTTCTCCGGCAATTTCTCTTGCCTTTTTTATTTCTTTTCCTATAGCTCTAAGATTAGCTGCCATTGGGTTTTCATTAAAATCTGGTTCTTGGTAACCTATATCTGCTGTAGAAATAACACCTATGCCTCCTTCTTTACTTACCGTTCCTGCCAATCTGTGCATAGATACTCCAACACCCATTCCACCTTGAATAATGGGATATTTTGAAATTTTATCTCCTACTTTTAAACCCTTCATAACAATCTTCCTTTCTCTTAAGTATTATACTCCCATTATGCTATAACCATTATCTGCATATATTGTTTGTCCTGTTATACATGCTGACATATCACTTAATAAGAATGTTGCTACATTTCCAACTTCAGTTGTTGTTACATTTTTGTGTAATGGTGCTTTTTCTTCTACTACTGTTAATATTGAATTAAAATCTTTTATTCCTTTTGCAGATAAAGTTTTAATTGGTCCACTAGATAATGCATTTACTCTTATTCCTTCTTTTCCTAAATTATCTGCTAAATATCTGACACTTGCCTCTAACGCAGCTTTTGCAACTCCCATTACATTGTATCCTTCTAATACTTTTGTTGAACCATGATATGTAAGAGTTACTAAACTTGCATTTTCATTAAGCATATCTAATTCTTTTGCTGTTCTTGCAACTAAAACAAATGAATATGCACTAACATCACATGCATGGCTAAACCCATCTCTTCCAGTATAAATAAAGTCATTGTGTAAATCTTCTGTTTTTGCATGTGCAATTGCATGAACTATTCCATCAACTTTTCCATTTTCTGCTTTAATTTGTTCAAATACTCTTTTAACTTTCTCATCTTCAGATGCACCATCTAATACATAAGACTTACTTCCTTCAAATTCCTTTGTTAATTCTTCAATTTTATCTTTATTAGATTCATCCATATATGTAAAAATTAATTTTGCTCCATTATCATATGCAGATTTTGCAATTCCATATGCAATACTCCATTTATTTCTAATTCCCATTATTAATATTTTTTTATCTTT
>CALXJR010000106.1 GCA_944388675.1 uncultured Clostridia bacterium | reverse complement strand
CAAAATCATCATATTCAAACAGTGAAGGATTTACAAATGAAACGCAACTTGCAAACTCTGGTTATGGTCAAGGAGAAATGTTAGTAAGCCCAATACATATGGCAATGATGTATTCAGCATTTGTAAATGAAGGAAATATGATAATGCCATACATAGAATACAAAGAAAATGCAAGTTCAGCAAATGCTACATATTATAAAGAAGGAGCATTTACAAAAGAAGCAGCAGACACAATAAGAGATGATTTAATTCAAGTAGTAGAAAATCCAGGAGGAACTGCACACTCTGCACAAATAGCAGGAAAAACAATAGCAGGAAAAACAGGAACAGCGGAAGTAAAAGCATCAAAAGACGATACAGAAGGAACAGAAGTAGGTTGGTTTAATGCATTTACAGTAAATGAAACAGATGAAAACTCAAGACTAATAATAAGTATGGTAGAAAACGTAAAAGGAAAAGGTGGAAGCCACTACTTATTGCCAAAAGTAAAAGCAATACTTGAATAAAATTTTCACCCAATTGGGATGGTCCTTTTTGGGCGAAAATAAAACAAGGAGATATTATGATAAAACCAGTAATTGCAAGTAATTTAGAACAGGTAAATTCTTATGATGACGCACAAAAAGTTCTAGAAAATGATGAAATTTCAGGAATAAGTTTTGAAAATTTAGAAGGCATATTAACAGCCGCTGATATAGAGATAGAAAAAAGCAAATTTACTAATTGTAAATGTGAGAATTCTAAATTTGATAGATGTGATTTTTCAAACATTATATTTGAAAATTGTGACTTTTCTAATAGTAAATTTATAGAGTGTAATTTTACAAGAGCAAAATTTCAAAATTGCAAATTGTTAGGTGCAAATTTTATGAATTCGATTTTCTACACAACTGAATTTGAAGAAATAGTTGCAAAATATTCAAACTTTTCTGAGACAAGTTTAAAGGATGTATCAATTATAAAATCTAATTTAGAAGGAGCAAACATAGAAAGTGCAAAGTTAAAAAATCTAAAATTAGAAGAAACAAATTTAATAGGAGTAAACTTTTTTGAAACAAATTTAAAAGGAATAGATTTTACAACATCTAATATTGAAGGAATTGTAGTAAGCATAAAAGACTTAAAAGGAGCCCAAGTGTCTGAAATACAAGCAATAGAGCTTGCAAAACTTTTAGGAATAATAATAAAATAACTTTTCGCCCTAAAAGTAACGTCCAAGATGGGCGAAAATTTTTGAATAAATTTTTCCATATGTGTTAATAATACTAAAAAAAGAAAAGGAGAGGTAATGAAAATGGAAAATATTATTCAAGATTTAAATCAATTTTTAGCTGATTTAGCTGTGTTTTACAGAAAGTTACAAAATTATCATTGGAACATAACAGGAAAAGATTTTTTTGTTATTCATGAAAAGTTAGAAGAATATTATGATGAAGTAAATGAATCAATTGATAAAGTTGCAGAATTTATTTTAAGTAAAGATGATGAGCCACTAGGAACAATGCAAGATTATTTAAATATATCTAAAATAGAAGAAGCAGAAAATAAAAAAGTAGATTCAAATTGTGTATTAAAGAGCATAGAAAAAGATTTTTCATATTTATTAAACAATGTTTATTCTATAAAGAAAACAGCAGATGATATGCAAGATTATGAAACTTCAGCTCTAATGGATGAATTTATATCAGACTATACTAAAAAATTATGGATGATAAAGCAATCACAAGAAAATAACTAATTATTAATTAAGGCACAGCAAAATGCTGTGTCTATTTCATATTTATGCTTAAATATTGCCTTTTACAGTAATATATGGTAATATAAAAAAGCAAATTGTCATTTTAAAGTCACAAAGAGATGATAATATATAAAAAATTTAGTAAAATAAATGGGGACAGAAATGGAAAAGAAGAAGAAAATTAGAAAAACAATTACTAACTTAATAATCTTTATATTACTAATAATATTAACATTTTCAATAGTATTTCAAGGTCAAGATGTATCTGAAATATTTAATATTATTAGAAATGTAAAAAAAGAATACATATTTATTGGAATAATTGCAATGTGCATATATATAATGGGAGAGACAATAAACATTGGTAGAATTTTAAAAGAGTTAGGTGAAAAGTCTAGCTTTATAAGAAATATTAGGTATACATTAATAGGATTTTTCTTTAGTGCTATAACACCTGCTGCAAGTGGTGGTCAACCAATGGAAATTTATTATATGCACAAAGATAATATAAAAGTTGCACATAGCACACTTGCATTATTATTACATTTATGCAGTTTTCAGATTGTTTCACTTACATTTGGAATTATAAGTGCAATTATACATTTTGATGTATTAAAAAGTGGATTAATTTATTTGTTTATATTAGGAATTGCCTTAAATATGAGTGCTTTAGCACTTCTTATAATAGGAATATTTTCTAAAAGATTATCAGCTGCATTAGTAAGAGGATTTGTAAAATTACTAAAATTCTTTAGAATAAAGAAAATAGAAGAAAAACAAGAAAAATTAGAAAGAGAACTTGCTTTATATCAAGAAAGTGCAGTTTATGTTAAAAATCACAAATTACTTATGGTAAAAACTTTAATTACAACATTAATACAAATGTTAGTTTATTATAGTATACCATATTGGGTATATTTGGCCTTTGGGTATAGCACAGAAAATATATGGAGTCTTCTAACATTGCAAGCTGTTTTATATGCTACAGTTTCAGGAATACCACTACCAGGCTCAGTTGGGGCAAGTGAAGGTGGATTTATAGGAATATTTAAAAATGTATTTCCACAAGCAATGATAAATAGTGCAATGATTTTAAATAGAGGAATCAGTTTCTATTTATTTGTATTAATAAGTGCATTAGTAGTAATATATAGCACTTTAAAAGATAAAAAGGAAACAAAATTAATAGAAGAGTCAAAACAAGAAACAATAGAAAATGAATAACCAAAAAACTTACATCTTCATATAATACATAAGAGGTGTAAGTTTTATGGCATTTTCAGAAAGAGAGCTACTTGCAAGAATGATACAATGCGAAGCAGGTGGAGAAGGCGATAATGGAATGAAGGCTGTTGCAACTGTTATAATGAACAGAGTAAATGCATCTGAAGGCGAATATGCAAGAGTCTCTAATGGAGGAAGCATACGTAACATATTATATCAGGAAGGTCAATTTGATTGTGCAAGCCAGATGTTAAGAGGCAGTTATAATAGCCAAAACATATATAATGTAAATCCAGATGAAACACATTATTATATTGCAGATTGGGCTTTATCTGGAAATAAGCTAAATGAAATAGGAGAATGTTTGTGGTACTTAAATCCATTTAGACCAACATGTGGAAGTACATTTCCTATAAATGGTTCTGGTACATTTCATACAAGACTTGGAGAGCATTGTTTTTATAGACCAACACCTCAATATAAAAACACATAAAGGAGAGATGGGGTTGGAAGAGAAAGAAACAAGACAAATTGATATGAATGCAACAAATATACCAGAAATTTTAAAGAATAACATTTATACTCCAGCATTTTTAAGAGAGCAAATTGGCAGACTCATGAGAGTAGAATTCTTAATAGGAACAAACAATATGGTAGACAGAATAGGTGTATTACAAGATGTTGGTGCAAGTTATATTTTATTAAGATCAGTAGAAAATGATAGTTTAATATATTGTGATATATATTCTATAAAATTTATAACAATATCTACTACA
>CALXJR010000105.1 GCA_944388675.1 uncultured Clostridia bacterium | reverse complement strand
TATGATAAATTAGTATTATCACCAGGAGCAAGTCCTATAAATCCATTTAAAAATCTAAATAGTGATAAAATAAGAACGTTAAGAAATGTAGAGGACTCAGTAGAAATAAAAGAATATATAGAAAAAAATAATGTGAAAAATGTTGCAATAATTGGTGGAGGCTATATTGGGGTAGAGCTTGCAGAAAACTTAAGTAATTTTAAAAATGTAAAAGTAACAATCATAGAAAAAGCATCACATATAATTGCTCCACTAGATGAAGATATGTCAAGGTTCGTTTATAAATTATTAAATAAAAATGGAGTAAATATAATTCTAAATAATGGAGTAAAAGAAATTATAAATCAAAATGACAAACTAAATGTTGTATTAGAAGACAAAAACATAGATGCGGATTTTGTAGTTTTATGTATAGGAGTAAAGCCGGAAGACGATTTAGCAAAGCAAGCCGGACTTAAAGTGTACCAAAAAGGTGGAATAGAAGTAAATGAGAAAATGCAAACAGATGATGAAGACATCTATGCTTTAGGAGATGCTGTAAAAATAAAAAACTGTGTTACAGGAGAAATGTTATCAATTCCACTTGCAGGTCCTGCAAATAAACAGGCAAGAGTAGTTGCAAACAATATTTGCAATATAAATACAAAATATAATGGAAGTATAGGAAGTAGTATATTAAAAATATTTAATTATAATCTAGGAATAACAGGAATAAATGAAGAAGCTTGCAAAAGAAACAATATAGAATATAAAACAATAATATTATCTCCATTCTCTCATGCAACATACTACCCAGGTGCAAGCATGCTAACAATAAAAGCAATTTATGAAGAAAAAACAGGAAAAATATTAGGAGCACAAGTATTTGGAAAAGAAGGAGTAGACAAAATTACAGATATACTTGCCACAGCAATACAAATGAAAATGACTGCATATGACTTAGAAGAATTAGACTTATGCTATGCACCACCATTTTCATCTGCTAAGAGTCCTGTAAATCTACTAGGAAACAGTATAGTAAACCAAATAGAAGGGTTAGTAGATACAGTAACATGGCAAGAAGTAGAATACTTAAAAAATAATGAAAACACATTAGTTTTAGATGTTAGAACAGATGAAGAACATATAAGCGGAAGCTACAAAGACGCAATCCATATTCCACTTGATGATTTAAGAAAAAGACTAAATGAATTAGATAAATCAAAAACATATCTAGTTTATTGCAAAACTGGTCTTAGAAGTTATATAGCTTGTAGAATATTATCTCAAAATGGATTTAAGGTAAAAAACATAACAGGAGGATACCATTTTTACTCTATCATATCATTTAAACAGAGGATTTAGAGGAATAATAGAAAGGTTATATTGGTGGTAAAAATGAATAAAAACAAGAAAATAATTATTACTATTTTAATTGTTTTGATTATAGTCATAGGTATAGTTATTGCATATAAAGTAATAGAAAATAGTGTTACAAATAGGGAAGATTTTAATTTTACAGTTGAAAATATTAGTCCTAGTCCTGTGGATACTATAGATTATGAACAAAATAATACTGAATTAAATCGTAATGCAAACAATGATATATATTCAAATGAATTTGAAATTAAATAGCAAATTACAATTATGATGAGAGTAGTTATATTGATAATTACTCTCATATATGTTATTATCATAAAAAAATTGCTTTCATGTATCTAGAACTATATAAAGTGGGAGAAATATGAAAAATTTAATATATGTAGAAAAAGAAAAAATAAATAAATTTGACTCTGTACAAGAATTATATGAATTTATTTTTGGAAAAGAATACTTCACTTTATCTGAAAAAGAAAAATTTATTAGAAGATATGAAATTGCCTTTTACAAAATTAAATTTTATGATTTAGATTTAGATATTGTTTATACTAATATGGGAATATTAGGAGAGCAATATAAAATAATAAATAAAAAGTTTAATTTAGAAAGAGCATTTATAATTGATGATGAAAGAAGTTTTATATTATCTTTATGTAAAATCCCATATATCACAATATTAGAAAGTAAATATAGTAACAATTTATTAACTATAAAAGAAAAAGAAAAGTATAAAGGAAATTATATTATAATTAACAAAATTATCTGAATTAGAAGGATGTAAAATGAATTATATTGAAATTAAAGATTTTTTCGATAAATTAGACGAACATACAGAACAAGAAATATTAACAGTTATACAATACATAAATAAAAATTATAGAAGTAATTATAACTGGTTACTAATGCAAGAATTTATAGAAAGAATTTTCAAACTTAAAAATATTGATAAAAGTAAAATATTATACGAATTATTTAAGAAAGAAAGTAAATTTTTTTGGTGGGGAGAAAAATTAGACATTCCAGAAAGACTAAAATTTGGAATAGAGATAGAAGTGGCAAATTTACCATTAAATACAATTAGAAGTGCTTTCGAATCAAATACTATTACAGATATTCTAAAAATTTTAGGAGTTCCAACAGATATTTCTAATCAAATTGTCCAGAATTCAGATTTTGAAAAGAAAAACGAACCTACTAAATGGATTTTTTCAAGAGAAGGAGAAGGATTAGCTTATGATGAATCAGAAGCATCATCTCCAATTTTAAAAAATAATGTTTTTGATTTAAATCAAATAGTTGCTATTTGTACATTATTAAAAGCTTTAAATGCTCAGTTACATGGAGGAACAGGCTTACACATAAATTTAGGAGTTGATTATTTAGAATGTAATGAAAAAGCAATAGAAAATATACTTAGAATTTGGGGAGAATGTGAAGAATTATTTTTCAAAATGGCTAATCGCGAAGGAGAAACAATAAGAATCGGAGCACATCAAATGGCAACTCCAATAAAAGAAAATATTCAAAATTTTTTTGAATCAGATGGAAGTATTACACTTAAGACAGAAGAAGATATGGTAAAATTTTTGTATCAGATTCAAGCAAGAAATAGAATGGACACTATCATAGGATGGTCAGACTTTGGTAAAGAACCTGATTTAGAGTATGAACTATACTGTGCGAAAACAGATGAACAACGATTTAAAGTCTATAAAATGTATAATGATGAAATAAAGAAAAGAGCAGACGAAAATGATAAAGTAAGATTTACAAGTATTAATTTTAACCACATGGAATGGAATTCTGATACTCCAGGAAGAATTGAAATAAGAATATTTAATTCTTCATTAGATCCAGAAATTATTTTTCAAGATTTATTGTTAGTTGGGAAAATATTTGAGGTTAGTTTAAGAAATGCTAAAGATTCAAATTATAAAAAAGATGAATTTAATAGGTTAACCTTACATAATGTTACAGAAAATGATAAAGTAGATAATTTATTAAATCTATTATTTGATAAATCTGCGCAAAGAATAATTTTTAAAAAAAGATGGCAATCTGTGAAAAAAGAAAACTATAAAACATATGAATCTGGAAAAGATACTTTTGAAAGATAATAATTGTTGTTATATGAATTCTCAGATAATCTTGGATTACTTCTTCTCAAGATTGTACTTGGTTTATTTTACTTTTCCTGCCCTATGAGGGATTTCTGTTGATTGATATACTTATGCGACTATAAATAAAAGATGTAAATATAGATTTATGTAATGAAGTTATGAAATGATAACAGAAATAGTAATTTGTAGAGAGATTATTTTGAAAGAAATAAAAGAAAATATAAAATAAAAGTAATTTATTGTATGTAATGTTTAAGTGCGTAATTTCCAATTATAAATGGTAGAAAAAAGTGCGAAAAATTATTAAAATTTAATTAACA
>CALXJR010000104.1 GCA_944388675.1 uncultured Clostridia bacterium | reverse complement strand
ATAAAAACATACTAACAAACCAGTTAGTATGTTTTTTTGTGCTTTAAAACCATTTAAAAACATATACAAAAAAATAAAACAAAAATTACCAAAAACCTAGCAAATAAGCAAAATAGCGAACAAGCAAGTTTGCTAGAAATTACCAGCCTTATATACATTTACTCTAAATAGAAGAGAAAGTATAATAGAGATAAATGGTAAACATAAATAAGAAAAAACTACAAAAACCAGCATTCCCTAGTAAAGTGTCGAAAAAGAGCAAAAAAAGTAACTAAAATGTAATAAAAATTTAAAAGAAGGCTAAAAAATAGCTTCCGAAGGAGGATGAAAAACACCGAGAAATAGCCTTATTTACAATAAAATATTAAATATATATATTATAGTAGATATATTGTTTAAATAACGTAATAACGCTTTAAAGCGATAACATAGATAAAGCTAATTCAAAATTTTTGGGAGGAAAACACATGAAAGAAAAAAATCAAAAAACACAAGTAAAAAACAAGAAAGGAAAGCACTTTAACAAAAAGGTAGTAGCAATTGGCACAACAGCCATACTTGCACTAGCTGCAATACTTGGAGTTTATATGCTAAACAGAAACGATAAAAGTTTAACAGGTTTAAGTCCAGAAATTGCAAGAAGTATGGAATATGAACAAGTGCAAGATGGAGACGAAAACTTAGAAGAGACCAATAATGTTAAATTTGATGCGTTCTTCTTAAGAGACCTAAATGGAGATGGAGTAGCTGAAGGAATAAGAGGAACATGTAATGAAATAGGAGAAGAAGCAACCTTGTATATGGAATTGAATGTCCTTACAGAAGGTTATTTAAAAGATGGCAAAATAACCATAAATAGCGATAACTTCTATTTACAAACAAACCTACCAAAAGATGAAGAATTAGCAGAAAACTATGTTGGAAATAATATAAAAGAAATAAAATTAAACCAAATAAACAATGGTACACAAAAATTAATAACAGGAATAGTAAGAAGTGGAGACTATAGCTATTCATACAGCAAAGCAAATGCAATAGGCAGCAATATAAATAACTACAGTAAAGTAAATAGCATAACTTTAACAGGAACATATGTATACACAGATGAAGAAGGAAAAGAACAAAATGTTGAGATAAGTAAAAATGTAGACTTTACTGTAGATTGGCATGGAACAACAAGAGCAAGTATATATAATGCAAACCAAAGTACATACATAGATAGCCTAATAAACGAAGAAGAAGGAACACTAAATCTAAGCTTTACAGTAAATACAGAAGAATTAAATAAAGAATTATTATTAAGCAGTAACCATACAGAAGTAGAAATACCAGAATTAAATGGTTATGCACCATTAGAGGTAGTATATACAGGAAGCAATAGCATAGCAAATTACAATGAAGAAACAAGAATATTAACTTTAGATAGAACATCAGGAGTAGATGAAGAAGGAAATGTAACAAACAAACTTTCAACAACAAATAGTTATAGTGTAAGAGTAACATATCCACTAGAAGCATATACAGCCTTAGGAGTAAACTCAGTACAATTAAAAATACCAGTAAGTACATATTATGAGGGATATAACAACACAAATGATGAGTTTACAAACCCATATAAATCAAATACAGCAAAAACAACAATAATAGCAACATATAGTAAATATCAAGGCACAAATGCAGGAATAGATATAACAGTAGGAAATTACATAAGTAGCCCTTCATGGAGATATGTAGTATCAAAACAAAAGCCAATAAGATTATATAATGGACAAAGTGAAGAAGAAAAAGATGATACATATAGAGTAATATGGCAAGGCTATATTGGAACAAATACAGAGCTTAACACAATAACAATGAAAGAAACACAAAATGGTGGAGAGCAAGTAGTAGACCAATTTATAAAAACAGATTCAAGCCAAGAAAGTATGGAAGATGTAACTTCTAATGTCGGAATATATTTCTCTGGAATGGATGATTTATTAGGAACAGAAGGTTATATAAACATATATGATGAAGAAACAGATAACTTGTTAGTAACATTTACTGCAAGCGATTGGAACAAATACACAAGCTCAAATCCATACAGATATGAAACAGCAGTAAAACACATAAGAGTGGAAACAAGTCCAGCAATAAAAAATGACACATATTTTTATGTATATAATGTAAAAGAGCTAGATGATGAAAAGATATTAGAAAAATATGAAAGAGAACAATTTGATGAATTACAATACATAAAATCTCAATTAGTAATGTACATAGGAGACACTCTAATTGGAACAGACACACATAGTGCACACTATGAAGCACCATATTCAATTGCTACAATAAGCATAAGCAATAATACATTATCAACACAAGTAACAGAAGAAAACGATATAATAACAATTCATGCAGATGCAAACACATCAGCAAACCAAGTAAGATGGTTAAATGGAACATTTTTAGTAAAACTACCAGAAGAAATGTTAACAGCAGAAATCAATAATGTAGAAATAAGTAATTCAAATGTTACATTAGAAAGCTACGAGTTAATAGAGCAAGATGGAATAAACTTTATAAAAATAGTTACAAAAAATGACCAAGAAGCTACATATAATATAACAATAGATGTAGACTTAACACCTGACCCAAGAATTGCAACAACAACTAAGAACATAGAGTTATATGCTACAAACGAGAATGGAAATGATTATTATTACACAGCACAAGATATATATGATGTAAATAATAACTTAAATACAGAAGAATTAGTAAACCATGATACAGCAAGTATAAGTATGGTATCACCAAACTCACTTTTAACAAATCAAACAGCATCAGAATATGATGACAAAGGAAGTGTAGTAGTATCACCACAAGTAGCAGATATAAAACCAGTATATGCAGTAGTAGACCAAGAACAAGAAGAACAAACAGTAAAAATAGGAGTACAAATAAAGAATAACTATGCAAGTACAATAAGCGAGATAGAAATATTAGGAAAAATCCCATTTGAAGGAAATACATATGTACTAAGTGGAAGTGATTTAGGTTCTAGCTTCACAACAAAGATGGTAGATACAGGAATAGAAGTTCCACAAGAGCTATTAGATACAGCTACAATCTATTATTCTACAAATGAAAATCCAGATAGAGACCTTACAAAAGCAGAAAACAACTGGAAAACAGCAGACCAAGTAGAAAACTGGGATGAAATAAAAACATTCTTAATAGATTTAGGCGATTATGTAATGCCAACAGGTAAAGAGTATGTATTCTATTACACAGTAAAAATACCAAATGGACTAGAATTTAATCAAGTAGCATTTAGCCACCATGGGGTATATTTCTCATTAGATACAGAAGATGGAAAATATAGAACACAAACAGAACCAAATAAGATAGGACTTAGAATAGCAGAAAAATATAACTTAGAGCTAAGCAAATTCCAAACAGGAAAAGATAAATTAGTACCGGGAGCAACATACAGTGTACAAGAAATAATAACAGATGAAGATGGAACAGAGACAAGAGGAGAGGCAAAAACAGGAGTAACAAATGCACAAGGACAATTAACAATAACAAATCTATATGCAGAAAGAACATATGAGATAAGAGAAATAAAAACACCTGATGATTATGAATTAAATTCAAATGTCATAAGGTTTATTGGTCATGTAGATGATGAAGGAATATTAACAATAGAAAAAACAGGAGAGACAAAACAAGATCCACAAGTAATAAAAGAAGATGGAGAAGATTACAAAGTAACAATACAGGTAGAAGATGAAGTAAAAGCAAGTATTAAGATTACAAAGAAAGAACAAGGAACAGAGAATTTACTTTCAGGAGTAAGATACAAATTAACAGGTTACAATTTACCTGAAAAAGGAAAAACAATAAGAACAAACACAAATGGAGAAGCAACAATTAATGGAATATCTATAAACCAAGAATACACATTAGAAGAAG
>CALXJR010000103.1 GCA_944388675.1 uncultured Clostridia bacterium | reverse complement strand
CAAAGTTTTTCCCTCCTTTATTTATTAAACATAATTAATTTATACAAAGTATCTTTTAAATCTTTTCTTTCTACTATTTTATCTATAAATCCATGCTCTAATAAGAACTCTGCAGTTTGGAATCCTTCAGGAAGTTTCTCTCCTATTGTTTGTTTTATAACTCTTTGACCTGCAAAACCTATCATTGCTCCAGGCTCTGCTAAAATTATATCTCCCAAACTTGCAAATGAAGCTGTAACCCCACCATATGTTGGATCTGTTAATACTGATATATATAAAAGACCTGCTTCATCTAATTTTGTTAAAGCTGCTGTTGTTTTAGCCATTTGCATTAAAGATACTATTCCTTCTTGCATTCTGGCTCCTCCAGATACTGTAAATATTATAAGTGGAAGTCTTTTTTCTATCGCTTGTTCTATTGCATATGTAATTTTTTCTCCTACAACTGCTCCCATGCTTCCCATTAAGAATCCACTATCCATTATACAAATAACAGCAACTTCACCATTTATCTTACAAGTTCCTGCAGCTACTGCTTCATCTAAACCTGTTTTCTCTTTTAATGCTTTAATTTTTTTAGGATAATCTTCTAATCCTAATGGATTGCTAGTTTCAATATTTAAGTCAAATCTTTTATATGTTCCAGCATCTGCAATTAATTCTAGTCTTTTATTAATATGCATTCTAAAATAATGTCCACAATTAGGACAAATACTTAAGTTTTCTCTAACTGTATCTTTGTAAATTATTTCTTTGCATTTATCACATTTTACCCATTTACCTATTGGTATATCAACTCTGTTTTTCTTATTTTGAGGTGGGCTCTCTCTTTTTTTTATTTTGTCAACAATCATCAATTATTTCCTCCTTAACGCATGTGAAAATTCTTTAAAAATTGTGTATCAAAATCTCCTCTAATAAAGTTAGGATTTGTAATTATATCAAATAAGAAATCTCTATTAGTATCTACACCTTCAATTACTAACTCTTCTAGAGCTCTTTTCATTTTAGCAATTGCCTCATTTCTACTTGTTCCAAAAGCTATTATTTTAGCAATCATAGAATCGTAATTTGGTGGTATTGTATAACCTGCATAAATTGCAGAATCAATTCTAATTCCATTTCCTCCAGGAAGATGAAGTCCTGTAATTTTTCCTGGACATGGTCTAAAATTCTTACTTGGATTTTCTGCATTTATTCTACACTCTATCGCATGACCTTGGAATTTTACATCTTTTTGCTTTATTTTAAGTTCCTCACCTGCAGCAATTCTGATTTGCTCTTTTACAATATCTATTCCTGTTCTCATTTCTGTTATTGGATGCTCAACTTGAATTCTTGTATTCATTTCCATAAAGTAAAAGTTCTTATCTTTATCAACCAAAAATTCAACAGTTCCACAGCTTGTATACCCTGCTGCTTTTGCTGCTTTAACAGCTGCTTCTCCCATTTTATTTCTTAACTTATCATCTATTGCTGTTGATGGAGTTTCTTCTATTACTTTTTGGTTATTTCTTTGAATTGAACAATCTCTTTCTCCTAAATGAATTACATTACCATGTTCATCTGCTAAAATTTGTATTTCTACATGTCTTGGATGTTGAACAAATTTTTCCATATAAACTTCATCATCATTAAATGCAAGTTTTGCTTCTCTTTTAACAATATTATAACTATTTTCTAATTCATCATCAGAATTTACAATTCTAATTCCTTTACCGCCACCACCGGCAGCAGCTTTTATCATTAAAGGATAACCAATTTTTTCTGCAATTTTAATAGCATCTTTTAATCCTTTAACACTTCCATCTGAACCAGGAATAGTTGGCACTCCTGCTTCTTTCATCATTTCTTTAGCATTAGATTTATTTCCTAACATATCTATAACTTTTGAGCTTGGACCAATGAATTTAATATTTGACTCTTCACAAATTTTTGCAAATTGAGCATTTTCTGATAAGAATCCAAAACCTGGATGAATACTATCTGCACCTGTTACATAAGCTGCTTCAATTATATTTTTTATATTTAAATAACTCTCTCTAGAATCTGCAGGTCCAATACAAACCGCTTCATCTGCAAGTCTTGTATGTAAAGCATCTCTATCTGCTTCTGAATATACTGCAACTGTTTTTATATTCATTTCTTTACAGGCTCTTATAATTCTTACTGCTATTTCTCCTCTATTAGCAATTAAAATCTTATTCATAAACTTCTCCTTTTCTATGAAACAGGATTTTTGGAGAAGTGTCCCCAAAAACACCTTTTAGATGTTTTTGAGAAACGTCCCCAAAAGCACCCAAATTTTTATTTATTGTCTATTAAAGCAAATGTTAACTCTCCTTTTGCTGCTACTTTTCCATCTACTGTAGCTAAAGCTTCACCAATTCCAATTGGTCCTTTTTGCTTTATTATTTTTACTTCTAGTTTTAGTTTATCTCCTGGAACTACCATTTTCTTAAATCTCATTTTGTCTATTCCACCAAATAAAGCATTTTTATTTTTGTTTTCTTCCATACTTAGTATTGCTACAGCTCCTGTTTGAGCTAAACTTTCTGCAATTAAAACTCCTGGCATTATAGGATTTCCTGGAAAATGTCCTTTAAAATACCATTCACTTTCATCAACATATTTATATGCTGTTGCACTTTGACCAGGTATGTATTCTTCTACCTCATCAATCATTAAAAAAGGTTCTCTTTGTGGAATTATTTTTTTAATATCTTCTTTATTTAACATATCTTTCCTCCTCCTAAAACTATGTCATCTATGTAAAATACTGCTGATTGTCCGGGTGTTATTCTTGGAACTGGATTTTCAAATTCTACTTTTATTGTATCTTTATCATACATTTGAATATTTGCTTTTTCTTCATTACTTGAATATCTAGTTTTTACACCAACTTGTATTTTTTCTTTTAGCTTTAGCTCATCTATTGAGTCTATCAATAATAAATTTATATCTTTTACAAGCATGCTCTTTTTATATAACTTGTCCTTTTCTCCAACAATTAGTTCATTTTTAGATTTATTAAATCCTATTACAAATAATGGCTCTTTATATGCTATTCCTAAACCTTTTCTTTGTCCTATTGTATAATTGTATAAACCATTGTGTTTTCCTAAAACTTGTCCATTACTTAAAACTATATTTCCTATATTTGGCTTTATATCTGAATTTTCTTCTAAGAATTTTTTATAATTTCCATCTGGTATAAAGCAAATGTCTTCACTGTCTGGCTTGTTTGCAACTTCTAAATTATGATTTTTTGCAACATTTCTTACTTCATCTTTTGATGTAAATTCGCCAAGCGGAAATATTATATTTCCTAATAGTTCTTTTGGAATACTATATAAAACATAACTTTGGTCTTTGCTTATATTTTTTGACTTTTTTAATACATATCTTTTATATTTCTCTGAATATTCTACTCTTGCATAATGACCTGTTGCAATATAATCACAATTTAATTCTTTTGCAATATCAACCATTGCACCAAATTTTAAATGTTTATTACATTCTATACATGGATTTGGTGTTTTCTGATTTTTATAACTTTCTACAAAGTTGTCTATTACGTTGGTTTTAAATTCTCTTTCAAAATTATATGCATGGTGTTCTATTCCCATTTTGTCACATACTTTTTTTGCATCGCCTGCTGTGTTTTCTTTATAAAAATCATTGTTTGGACATTTATATAATTCTAGTGTACAACCAACAACTTCATACCCTTGTTCTTTAAGTAGAATAGCAGACACGCTGCTATCTACTCCACCACTCATTCCCAAAAGAACTCTTTTTTTATTTTCTTTCATCTTTATTTAATAAATCCTCCATTGTATGCCATGCAAGTAAAGCGCATTTTACTCTTGCTGGCATATTTGCTATATTTTTAAATGCAATTGCTTCATCTAAGTTTTTTAAGTCTTCTTCTGATTGTGGCTCTCTTTTTATCATATTTATAAATGTTTCAATTATTTTCTTGGCTTCTTCTA
>CALXJR010000102.1 GCA_944388675.1 uncultured Clostridia bacterium | reverse complement strand
ATATATACTAGTTGTTATTTCTCTGTCGCTTGGAGTTACAAATTTATTACCATTTCCACCACTTGATGGAGGAAAAATATTATTCTTATTAATAGAAGCAATACGTAGAAAACCATTAAAAGAAGAAACAGAATTAAAAATACAAATGCTAGGATTTTCAGTATTAATTGCTTTATCTATATTTGTAACATATAATGATATATTAAGGTTATTTTAAGTAAAATAAATTTATAAGAAAATTATTACAATTCACAGCCTCTCTAGACTTTATACAAACTATATTTAAAACGCTGTGAATTGTTACAAGAATTTTACAAATTATAAGTATAAATAAATATGTAATATAATTTGTTGGGGGCATTTTATATGGAAGAAAATAAAAGACCAAAGACAGTAAAAGAAGTTTTTAAAGATTATAATTCTTCTAGTTTTGAATTAAATGATTCAAGAGTAATGGAGATTAATTTATATAAAAGAGCAAATACTTTAGAAATTGTAATATACTCTTCTAAATTAATTAATATTAAAGATATATTAGATTTAGAGAAATATATAGAAAAACGTTTTCAAGTTAAAGAAGCAAGAGTAAGTATTAAATATGATTTAGTAGACGATATTACACAAGATGAAATTTCTGAAAAAATTGTTAAAGAGTGGGATAGTATAATAGACTATATTTCTCATAGACATCCAATTGCAAAAGCTTTTCTAAAAAATAGTTCTATTATGATAGAAAAGAATAAAATAGCAGTTACATTACACTTAAATGGTAAGGAATTTTTAGAAAGTAATAAATTTAATGAAATATTTTCTGATTTAATAAAAAATATATATGGAGAAAAGTATCAAATTTATTATATTGAAAAAATTGAGGAAAGTGCTATAAATGAATATAAAGAAAATATAGAAAAAGAAGAAAAAGAGACAATAACTAAAGTACTTAAAGAAAATAATAATTCAGAAAATCACAATGAAAATAAAACTGTTATGCAGTCTAAACCTAAATATACTAAAAAGCCTCTAGTGAAAAAAGAAAGAGTTAATGTAAGCAATAATAATGTACCAGTAGAGCCTGCACCACCTGAAACTGATGATGGTACATCACCTTTAATTTATGGTAGAAATATTAATTTAAAAGATACAATTACTAAAATACAAGATATTAGTGTTGATAGTGGAAATGTAATAATTGAGGGTAAAATATTAAATGTAGAATTAGACCCAAAAGATGATGATATTAATTTAGGAATAAAGATAAAAGAATTAAAATCTGGTAAATTCTTAATTCTATTTAGTGTGTATGATGGAACAAATACTATAGATTGTAAAATATTCTCTGCACCTGAAAAGGTAGATAATATTAAGAAAAGATTAAAAAATGCTCCAAAGGTAAGAGTTGCAGGAAATGCTTCTTTTGACCCTTATTCTAAACAATTAGGAATTTTAGCAAATACTATTCTAGAAATGCCAGAAGAAAAGAAAAATGAAAGAATGGATAGAAGCCCAGTAAAAAGAGTTGAGCTTCATATGCATACTCAAATGAGCACAATGGATGGTATTACACCAGTTAAAGATTTAATTAAAAGAGCTATGAAATGGGGTATGAAGTCTATAGCAATTACTGACCATGGTAGTGTACAAGCATTCCCAGATGCACATAAAATGCTTGGTGTAAATAATCCAGACATGAAAGTAATATATGGTGTTGAAGCATATTTGGTACCTGATAAAGTTCCTTGTGTTTCTAGCCCTAAAGGACAAGACCTTCGTACAACATATTGTGTGCTAGACCTAGAAACTACAGGCTTTTCATTTAGAACTGAAAAAATTACTGAAATTGGTATAATGAAAGTAAATGAAAAGGGCGAAGTAATTGATGAATTTGAATGTTTTGTAAATCCAGAGAAACCAATTCCGCAAAGAGTTGTAGAAGTAACTCATATTACAGATGATATGGTTAAAGATGCAGAAACAATAGATAAAGTTTTACCAAAAGTACTTGATTTTATAGGTGATAGTGTAATTGTTGCACATAATGCAGACTTTGATGTTGGATTTTTAAAATATAATGCAAAACAGTTAGGATTAAAACTAGATAATACATATTTAGATACATTAAGACTTGCAAAAGAGTTATTTCCTAATTATAAAAAATATAAATTAGGAATAATTGCAGAAAATTTAGGAATAGAAGTTTTAGTTGCACATAGAGCTTTAGATGATGTTGATACTACAGTTAAAGTATTTAAGGTAATGCTTAATATGCTTGAAGAAAAAGGCGCTAAAAAATTAGAAGATATTGATAAAGTTGCAGGTGGAGAAGTAAACTATAAAAAATTAAAGAGCTTCCATGCAATAATACTTGCAAAAGATTATATTGGTTTAAGAAATTTATATAAGTTAATTTCTATATCACATCTAGACTATTTTTACAAAAAACCATTAATATTAAAATCAATTTATAAAAAGTATTCTGAAGGATTAATAATGGGAAGTGCTTGTGAAGCAGGAGAGTTATATCAAGCAATTGAGCTTGGTAAAGATGATGATGAAATAGAAGCAATTGCAAGAGATTATGATTACTTAGAAATTCAGCCAACTGGTAACAATATGTTTTTAGTTAGAAATGGTGTTGTACCAGATGTTGAAGCATTAAGAGATATAAATAGAAAGATTGTAGCACTTGGTGAGAAGTTAGATAAGCTAGTTGTTGCAACATGTGATGTTCATTTTATGGACCCAGAAGATGAGGTATATAGAAGAATATTAGAAGCAGGGCAAGGCTATGCAGACTGCGACCTTCAAGCACCACTTTACTTAAGAACAACAGAAGAAATGCTTGAAGAATTTAGCTATCTTGGAGAAGAAAAAGCATATGAGGTTGTTGTAACCAACACTAATAAAGTAGCAGATATGTGTGAGCAAATAAGCCCAATTTCACCAGAGAAGTGTCCACCATATATTAATGACTGTGAAAAAACAATAAAAGATATTGCATATAATAAAGCACATGAATTATATGGAGACCCACTTCCACAAATAGTTGAAGAAAGATTAGATAAAGAATTAACATCAATTATAAAAAATGGATTTTCAGTTATGTATATTATTGCACAAAAACTTGTGTGGAAATCAAATGAAGATGGATATATAGTTGGTTCCAGAGGATCTGTTGGTTCATCATTTGTTGCAAATATGACAGGTATTACAGAAGTAAATTCACTTCCTCCACATTATAGATGTCCAAATTGTAAATATTCTGATTTTACAGATTATGGCTATAAGAATGGATTTGACCTTCCAGATAAGAATTGTCCAAAATGTGGACATAAGCTTCAAAAAGATGGTATAGATATTCCATTTGAAACATTCTTAGGATTTAATGGAGATAAAGAGCCAGATATAGACTTAAATTTCTCTGGAGAATATCAGGCAAAAGCTCATAAGTATACAGAAGTAATATTTGGTAAAGGTACGACATTTAAAGCAGGAACTGTTGGTACAGTTGCAGGTAAAACTGCAATGGGGTATGTAAGAAAATATAATGAAGAAAGAGGAATACCAATTAATAATTCAGAAGTAATACGTGTTGCATATGGCTGTACTGGAATAAAAAGAACAACAGGTCAGCATCCAGGTGGAATTATAGTTGTTCCAAAAGGAAGAGAAATATATGAATTTACACCAGTTCAACATCCAGCAGATGACCCAAATTCTGATATAATAACAACACACTTTGACTATCACTCTATAGACCAAAACTTGTTAAAATTAGATATACTAGGACATGATGATCCAACAATGATTAGAATGTTATATGACTTAACAGGTGTAGACCCAACAAAAGTACCTCTTGACGATAAAGAGACAATGTCTATATTTAGTTCAACAAAAGCTTTAGGAGTAACTCCTGAGCAAATACATAGTGAAGTTGGAAGTTATGGTGTACCAGAGTTTGGAACAAAGTTTGTAAGAGGAATGCTTGTAGATACAAGACCAAAAACATTTGAAGAGCTAATACGTATATCTGGATTATCACATGGTACAGATGTGTGGTTAAATAATGCACAAACATTAATACAAGAAGGAACAATAACTCTGGACGAAGC
>CALXJR010000101.1 GCA_944388675.1 uncultured Clostridia bacterium | reverse complement strand
AAAAAAAGAATCTTAAAACAGGCTTAACGTAAGCCATTTTAAGATTCTTTTTTCTTTAAAACTGTCAAACTTGAGATATTAATAGTTTTCAAGTATTTTTATTATATTTACCTTGTAAAATATAAATTTATTTTTTCCAAAATTGTGCATATTATAACACGAAAAAAGCAAGCCCAAATAGGCCTGCTTATTATTACTTCTTAAATTTTATTTTCTGGAATAAGAAGTTATGTACTTTTTCTGTAGTTATATCTTGATGCCAAAAATCATGAGCCTCCTGAAGTTTTGCTTCTGTTTTTGGTTTAAATCCAAATTTTATTTCCTGAAATAGGAAAGCTTTTATTTTTGACCAAGTGCTAACTTTGGCTGGTACTTCTGTTTTATTTTCTACATTTACTGTATTTACAATATTTTCAGCATTTTCAAAATTTAAATTTGTATTATCTAAATTCTGAGTTTTTTGTAATTCTATATTACTTGCTATTTTTTTTACTCCTATAATTTTCTTTAAGAATTTTACTGATTCTATTTTTTCTGCGTTTTCAACAGGTCCTTCCATTATATTTCCTCCTTTGTGAAGTATATATCTCTATATTAATACTTATACTATAAAAATAATTTTTTATCAAGTATTTTTTGCCACTTTTCTACAATTTCTATATATTTTCTCTTCTCATGGTTTCTATTATATTTTGTTTATTTATCTTTTTTAGAGAATATCTCATAATAAAAATTATGAGTAAGCTTGATACTATAATAGAAATAATTACTCCACTTATTGGGAATTTATATGGCATTTCTACGTTTATTGCAAATGCTAGATGAATAATAAATGATAGTATTAATCCTAATGGTATTGCTATAATTAAAGATTTTATTATATAAAATAAGCTTTCTAAACTTATCATTTTATTAAATTCTTTTTTAGTCATTCCTATTGCTTTTAAATGTGCAAACTCTTTTTGCCTTAATGCCATGCTTGTTGTAAGTGTATTAAATATATTTGTTATTCCTATTAATGCAGTTGCAATTACGAATCCATAAAGGAAAATGGAAATAGTAATTGTCATTGCTCGTTCTTGTCTTAATGAATCTGCATAATTATATATGTCTCTGATATGTGGTGAATTTCCATATTTTTCATTTAATAAATTTTCTATTTGTTCGTTATTTTCTGTGTCTATATACAATGTATATCCAACATATGGATAATCTCCTATCCTATCCATCATTTCATCACTAATTATTATTACTGCTCCATTGTCATATCTTGTTAATAATGGTTTTTCATCTGTAACTTCTGCAATTTCTATACTAAAGTCAATATTTATTCCCATATTAGAATTATTAAACTTGCTACTAATTATATCTCCTTTTTTATAGTCAAATAATCTGATAATTTTGTGTCTTATATTTCCATCTGTATTTATTGTTTCATTATAAGTATCACATAATATTCCTTTATCTTTAATTTCTTCATATTTTAATCCTACTTTATCTATATATCTTTCATATTCTTCGTTTCCTAAAGAAATTACTGTTATAGAAGGGCCATTAGATAAATTTGGATCTGTACTTTGTCTTGCTTCTTTTGAATAATGTTCCTTTATATTTTCATTATATATAAGGTTTGTTCTAATTATAGAATATTTATCTAAATTTAATTCTTTTGCTATGTTTTCAAATAAATTATAATCATCTCCATCTACCTGAATTGTATAGCCACGATTATCATTATATAAAGTTCTTGCCCTATATATATCATCTATAAATGTATTTAGAGCAATAAATACAGATACACACATTATTATTGAAATTATTGATGTTCTAAATTTGCTTTTATTTCTCTTTAAATTTTTATATGCTATTTCTCCACCTATTCCAAATAAACTTTTTATAAATTTTGGAGTTTTTAATTTTTTAGAATTTATTTTTATATCATCATTTGATCTTATTGCCTCTATTGGTGATATTTTAGAAGCTTTTTTAGCTACTTTTCTTGCAGATAAATATATTGTGATAATACTCAATAATATGCTTAGTATTATTACTAATATATTTGTAGAAAATATAAATTCCATTCCAAGTAAACTACTTCCAGAAATTGCTTCTACAACTTTAAGTAATATAAATATTACTAGGGTTCCTATTATTACTCCTATAGGAATTCCTATTATTCCTAATCTAAATGCTTCATATAATACATTTTTCTTTATTTGCTTTGATGTTGCACCTAATGAAGATATCATTCCATATTGCCTTGTTTTTTCAGTAATTGATATTTCAAAACTATTTTTTATGCAAAATACTGATGTAAATATTACAATTAACATTATAACAACTGTTAATGCATATACCATTTGTATGGTTAAGTCTATGTAATCTCCACTTTCAATTTGTATTAATTGTGTATTTATTTCAATTCCATATTTATTTGTATCATTGTTTAATAAATCATCTTCTGTTGATATTTTATTATTAACTCCTTGTATACTTGAAGTAGTATCAATTCTATCTTTTAAATTTTTAAATCTTACATAAACATTAAATTTTGCATCATTATTTAAATCTTCATTTAGATAAGTAAGTGCTGTATAATATTCCTTACCTTTTGAATTATTAGTTTGTTTAATGCTTTGGTCAGTTATATTTATTAATCCTACTATTGTATATTCTTCTATTCCTTTATCTGGTAAGTTTATGGTTATTTTATTTCCTATTTGAGGGTTGTATGTACCTCCTCTATTTGTAATTACAATTTCATTTTTTTCTTCAGGAAATCTTCCTTCTTCTAAAGTTATTCCCATTTTGTCCATATTTGTTGTTTCTATTAATTGTATATATGTATCTTCTGCTACTTGTGTATAATCATATTCATGAGTTTTATATATACTTTCAATGTTTTCATTATTTTGAATATTATTAACGTCTTGAGTTGGTACATTTATAAATTCATAATGATAATCTCCTTGCTCCTTTTTTATAAATTCCTTTGTTGATTCTAAATAACTAGATACTAAAGTTGCAACTCCACATATTAAAGCTGTTGCAAGTATTATTCCAATTATTGTAACTGTTGTTCTTTTTTTATTTAATTTTAAATTTTTTACTGTTAGTCTATTTAGTAGATTCATTTTCTTCCACCTCCTAGACAATCTTTCCGTCTTCTATTTTTATTATTCTATCTGCTTTTGCTGCTAGCTCTAAATTATGTGTTATCATTATCATTGTTTGGTCATATTTTTTATTTGATTCTCTTAAAAGATTTACTATATCATCACTTGTTTTAGAATCTAGGTTACCAGTTGGCTCATCTGCCAAAACTATTGCTGGGTTATTTATCAAACTTCTTCCAATTGCCACTCTTTGCTGCTGACCTCCAGATAATTCATTTGGCAAATGGTCTTTTCTATCTTCTAAATCTAATTCTTGTAATAATTCATTTAATTTGCTTTTACTTACTCTTCTTCCATCTAACTCACATGGAAGAGTTATATTTTCTACAACATTTAATATTGGTATTAAATTATAAAATTGATATATTAATCCTATATGTCTTCTTCTAAATACTGCAAGTTGATCATCTGTTAAATCATATATATTTTTTCCATCTATAAATACTTTTCCAGATGTTGGTCTATCTACTCCTCCAATTAAATGTAGCAGTGTAGATTTTCCGCTTCCAGAACTTCCTACCACTGCCACAAACTCACCCTTCTCTACAGAGAAAGATACATTATTTACTGCTATTACTTGATTTTTGTCTTTTCCATAAATTTTTGTTAAATTTTCTACCCTTAAAATCTCCATTTTTTCTCCCCCTAACTTTCTTCAGTTTGTTTTTATCATATACTAAGAAAAAATTTTTTTCAATCCTTTTTTATAAATAGAAAATTAGCCCGAAAGGAATATTCCTCTCAGGCTAATTTTTTTATTTATATTTCCATTTGTTTTCCTAAAAAGTTTGCTGCAGATTGTGCAACTTTTTGCTCTACCTCTGTCATTTTTGTTTTATCATCTTTAGACATTAGTATTACACTTCCAACTGCATCACCATCTGATATTATTGGATAAATTACTTGTGCGTTTTTCAATTTGTCGCTTGTTTCATTTTCTGTTATTGGTACTGCTACATCATTATTTTCTTTACTTATATATTTTTCTTTATCTTCTAATATTCTTTCTAATTCTGTGCTTATTCCTTTTTCTAGCCAGTCTTTTTTAGATGCTCCAGATACTGCAATTATTGTATCTTTATCTGTTATACAAGCTATATGACCAGTTGTTTTATTTAAAGTTTCTGCATATTCAGATGCAAATTCTGAAAGTTCACCTATTGGAGAATATTT
>CALXJR010000100.1 GCA_944388675.1 uncultured Clostridia bacterium | reverse complement strand
ATGTTACATATACTATGGAAGAACCTCTCTCCATTCTGTTTTTTAGATAATTTAATGTAATGTACATATTTGCTGTGTAATTACAGTTAAAAGTTGTTTTATAATCTGTTTTAGCACCAGAAAGTCCTGCTATACCAAAAAATGCATCTATTTTTTTTGGTAGTTTACTAAATACCTCATCAATAGAGCTTTTATCTGCTAAATTGCATTTATAAAATTCTGTTATTCCTTCTACACTACAAGGATTTAAATCTAGAGCATATACTTTTGCTCCTAAATCCACTAACATTTCTACTGTAGCTTTTCCCATTCCACTTGATGCACCTGTTACTACACATGTTTTATCTTTGTATCCTAAATAATCTTTCATATTTTCATCCTCCGTTTAAAAATTATATAACTATAATAACATAATTAATTACAATATTAAAGATTTTTAGATAATTTTTTTAGACACTTTTTTGAAACACAGTTTCCTAAAAGATACTTTTAAGTAATATAAAGCTTTTCATGATAAATTTCGCCCAAAAAGGACCGTCCCAAATGGGCGATCCTTTCATACTTTATATTATAGGCTGTCTGTAAATGAGTCTATATCTGAATCTGATGGATTTGATCTAAAACGATGTCCTTCTAACCAATTTCCTGAATTTGCTTCTTCTGCAAGTAGTCTTCCGCTTTGTCCTAATCCTGATGAAGATGATGTGCAAAATGGAATTACTGTTTTTCCTGTAAAGTCATTTGCTTTAACAAATGTATCTACTGGCCATGCTGCTATTCCCCACCAAATTGGGTATCCAATTAGTACTCTGTCATATTCATCCCAATTGTCTACACTAGTAGAAACTAATTCAACATTTCTTAAAGATTCATCATCATGTTCCCTAGATGTTCTTGAATTATTATCTGTCCAGTCTAAATCATCAGAGGTATATTCATCTACTGGAACAATTTCAAAAATATCTGCATCTAGATTATCTGCAATTTTCTGTGCTACTTCTTTTGTATGCCCCTGTGCAGAGAAGTATACAACTAATGTTTTGCCTGTTTCTGTACCAGTGTCTGCCACAGTATTTGACTCAGTATTTTCTTCATTGTTTTCTTCTTCAGAAGCAATATTTTCTTGAGAATTTTCTTCTGCCTGACCTGTTAACCTCTTTTCATTATTATTTTCACTTTCATTTCTATTTTTATTTACAAAATAAACTACACATCCTATTATCACTACTAGAATGATAACAACTATTAATGCTATTATTCTTTTATTCATATTTATTCCTCTCTTTCTACTTATTTTCTTTCTACAAATTGCTCAACTTTCATATGAAGATGATATTTTTCTCTTAAGTCTGCTATTTCTTTCATCATTGGAGATTTATGGTGTATATCTAGTGCTTCTTGGTTTTTCCATCTATCTATTAATAATACTGTTTCCTTATCGTCCATTGGGAAGAAGTATTCATACTTTTCATTACCTTCCTCATTTCTTACTCTTTCTACAACTCCAGATGATACCATTTCTTCTGCAAATTTTCTTGCACTTCCGTTTTCTCCTGTGTAATAAATATTAATTGTTAAACTCATATCTATTCCTCCTTTTGTTTTATTAAAAATTTTTAATCTAGTCTTAAACAATTTCCTATTGTGTCTCCTGTTCTTAAATATGTATATTTTGGAAATTCAAATAAGACAGGACTAAATTTTGTATAATCTATTTTTCCATTTTCATCTAAATTTTCTTCTTGAACATAAGTATTAGCAATTTTGCAAATGAAATTATCAAATTTATCTGTTTCATGATTTTCTTCTACTATACATTCCATAACTACTGGGGCTTTATTTATTATCGGTGCTCCAACCTCTCCTAGATGGAACTCAAAAACATTTGATTTATCTTGCTTGCTACCACTTACACTTCCAACAAAGTCTGCTTGTTTTAGCATATCTTCATCTACTATGTTTATTGATAAAATTCCTTTTTCTTTAATTCCTTTGTTTGTATAATGCTGTTTTGCAAGACTTACCATCACTCTATCATGTCCTATAATTCCACTATGTCCTGCTAAAAGCCAGTTTGTCTTTCCTTCTACTTGTGCTCCTATAACCAATAATGGCATTGGATATAAAGCTAATTTTGAACCTATATTTTTTTGCATGTATTTTTCTCCTTTCTATTTTTTAGTTTATTTATTATTACTGAAAAAATAATATAAATAATAAGCGAAATTGAAATAACAATTGATGAATATTTTAAATAAAAGATTATTGGACTTTGATTATAGTCAAAGAATTTAAAATGATTTACTAAGAATAAATCTTCCCATAATCGCGCATCAATAAATGAATATATTCCAAAGGCTATTAAAATAACTAATATAAAATAATATACATATTCAAATGTGTTATTTTTCATCTTTTTATTTAGCTTATTCATAAATCCTGTTATATGAAGTCCAGCATGTATGGACATAAGTACAAATCCCCATGAAGTAGATAATCTATGTAGTCTTTCTCCAAAGGTATTAGCTGGAATATTTAGAAAATTAAAAACATCATATGAAATCATAATTGCACTTATCATCATTCCTATCATTGCTATAAATAATAATAAATTTATAATAATATGAAATGTTCTTTGAAAATTATGCTTTCCTTTGAATATTCCTTTATACCATCTTATATTTAGTATATTATGAATTATAAAAAGCACAAATATTGTAATTCCTAATATTTCATGAACTATATTGTCTGTTGTATAATAACCCATTAATATAATAAATAAAATTATCATTATTATATCCAATATTTTTTTTAATTTTTCTTTCATAATTTTTTAACCTATTTTATCTTCCTTCCTAATTCATATGCCTCTTTATAAAAATGCTCAGGCATCATTCCCACTGTTCCACATCCTTTTCCTACAATCATTCCTTCATCTTTGTAATTCATATAACTTACTAATTTCTTATAATGTACAATTAAAGGCTCTACTCTTGAATTATCTGTATTCCAACAAGTTATAATAAATGCGGTTCTTAATCTTTTTCTACTTATTCTACCTGTTCTTGAGTAAAATCTATCAATTGTAGCTTTTAGAGGAGCTGTCATTGCAAAATAATAAACAGGTGTTGCTAGAACTAACATATCTGCAGTTTCTACCTCGTCTAATATTTTAACCATATCATCCTCCATCCATACCACAATGGTTACATCCTATACAAGGATGTATGTTTAAATGTGCTGTATCAAATCTTACAATTTCATTACCATTTTCTTTTGCTCCTTTTATAAATTCATCTACCAATGTATTTGATGTTCCATGTGGATTATAGCTCCCTGTTAAAATAACTATTTTCATTATACATTCCTCCCTAATTTAATAATTTTAGAATTCCTTTATATGCTAAGTCATATATTGTTATTTTTTCAAATGGTACATTTGCCTCTTTCATTGCATGTTTTTGTTTGTCTGTTAAAAATGTATATGGATATATTCCATACATAAAAGGAAAAAATGAAAATATAAACTCTTCCTTTTCTTTTTCATTCATTTTTTTGAAGAATTTATCAAGACATTTTTTTACAGTTTTCATTGATTCTCCATAAGCTTTTTTAAATTCTACTAAATTTTCCATTCTACTGTTTTCTTCCATATCATATAAATTCATTGAAAGAAGTTTTAGTAATGTTTCTCTTTTTTCAATTGTTTTGGCTAACCCTTTTGCAAATTCTTCCTTAGTCATTTTGTCATTTTCTTCATACAATTTATTTAAGTCATCAATCCAAATCTCATATTCTCTTTGGAAAAGAGCTAAAAATATTTCTTCTTTTGTCTCAAAATAATTATATATGGAAGTACGAGAAAAAGATGTTTTTTCTCCTATGCTTTTAATAGTTATGTCTTTAAAGTTTTCTGTTTTATAAAGTTCTTCACAAGCATTTACAATTTCTTCTTTTCTAATGTCTGTTATTTTTTTAGTCAATTTTTTACCTCCTCTTAAATTTTTCTGACACATTGTCAGATTAATTAATATATATCATTATTCTGACACTGTGTCAATATATTTTCAAAAAAATTTATATATTTTTTAATTTTTTAATAAGCATTTACTTGTATCTTTTGCTACAATATGTATTATGCCTACTAAAGCTTTTCAAAATATATAAATTCTAAAAATATTATTTTATTCTATGGTTTTCTCTTAACCAATCTACTGTGTCTTTAATAGTTTCTTTCATATCTCTTGTTTTATATTTAAGTTCTTTTTTTGCTTTTTCATTTGAGAAATTTGCATTAGATGTTAAGACAAATAATGAATATTTAGTATACAAAGGTGGTTGTTTTAGTATTTTATAATAAACTTCTGATAGAGGTGCTGTTAATTTCGCAAACCACATTGGAAGAACTGTTTTTATTCTCTTTTTTCCTAATGAATCACAAACCATGTTAAGTAATTCTTCTAC
>CALXJR010000099.1 GCA_944388675.1 uncultured Clostridia bacterium | reverse complement strand
ATGTTATAAGTAATATAAACTTTTCCTTTTAGGTGTTTACTTGGACTAATTTGATTTGACATTGAATTGTAAGAAGATACTGTCATGTCATCTTTTCTCATTAAATTTTCTGAACTTACCAAAATAAACTTTTCTCCTTTCTATTTTATCTAAGTATAGAAATAGAATATTGTATATTTTATTTTAAAATCCACTTTATTCCCTTTGCTATTCTTAAATCTGCATCTTGAAAATGATTACCTTCATTTTCTTCATATATTGTTTTTATTCCTTGCTCATTTAAAAGCTTTTCTATTTTTCTAGTATTTTTTTCTACTGTTTGTAAAACTTTATTTCTAGTTTTGCTTTCCCTATTCCCTAACGAAAAATATATTTGTTTAATATTAGTAGATATTTTATTTTTCTCTACAAATTCAACAAAGTTAGGAAACCAAAAAGAACCTGAACATGAAACAATTTTGCTAAATAAATCTGTTTTATATGAAGAATAAAGAGCAAACAATCCAGCAAGTGAATAACCAGCTATTACATAATATTCAATTTGTTTTTCTAAATTTATCTCTACGAATTCTTTTACTTTAGGTATAATTTTTTCTAATAATATTTTTAAATATTCATCCGCTTTTCCTAGAAAATCTGTATCATTTTTATAAATCTTAGGAGCAAACCATGGAGACATATCATCATCCCAATTAAGGTTTGAAATACAAACTAATATAAAATCCTTACATCCAATTTCATTACATTTATCAAATATTTTTTCACCATCATTATTGTAGTTATTTAATATTACAACTGGGAGTAACTTTTCATTAGTATTGTTATAACAAATTTTTATTAATTTATTTTCTATTTCTAAATTATCAACCATTTTAATTCACTTCCTTACACTTTTATATAATATCATTGTGTATTTTTCAATAGTTGTTGAAAAATAATTTTTATTATTTTATACTTTTTATTAGTAACTAATTTAAAAGGGTGTGTTTATATGAAAAAGTTTTTATTAAATTTATTAAAATTAATTATACCTATTATCATAGTATATTTATTTATCAGTTGTATTTATATTATTGCACATATTAATTTTCATCAATATACAGGAAAAGAAATACTCTCTAACGTATTATCTGTTTATGATAATGATGAAGAAAACTTAGTAAGAGTAATTATGGGGCTTCCTGCTACTAGAACCAATTTTAAAACAGTTGGACCTAAGTACTTTTGGGAAGTACTTATAAAAAGCATTATTGCATTTGCTCTTTTTGCCATATACCCTTTAATAAATAAGAAAGCAAAAACAAGTTGGTATAAGTTATTTATTATATTTTTTGGTGCTGTAATTATTATACTCTCATTTGTAAAATATACGGAAAAAATCGAAGAATATTTAGCAAGTGAAGTTAGATATAATCTTTCTATTACTACAGGTAATTTGACCCAAACTTATGAATTTGAAGAAGGCGATACTTTTTATCAATTCTTTTTAGGTGGAATAGGCTTTGAGAAAAATGTAAAACATTTTTTAAGTGATAAATCTATTCTATACCCAAGAAAAATAATCGAGATAAAATATTTAAAGTATCCTTATGTTGAATTTACATTTAAAGATCAATATCTTTTTGCTGATTTTAATAAACCATTACATAAAACTATTGATAATCAAGATTATACATTCTTATTTACTAGAACTACTCCTTCAAAGAAACATTATAATTTTTAAGATGTCTTATTTTTTCATATAATTATAAGATTCTTTATGTATTATAACTATTTGAACAATTTTTGTTAAAATCATAATTTTTTCATTGATAATTATATTGTCGTATGATAAGATTATTTTATTCAAATAATTATATGATTAAAATCATAAAATTCAATATATAATTAAGGGGGTTTTTATATGGTAAAAAAAGTATTAATAGAACTCGGTATAAGCACATTAATACTTATTATTGGTATATTTATTTTTGCTTATTCTCAAAGCGATGATAATAGAATAATATCCAGTAAAAAAACTATCTCCTCATATAATCGTTCCATAATGACCACACAATTTAAAATAACAAATCAAGAAGAACTAGATGCTTTTTGTGAATTATTTCCTGACTTTACTCTATATAATGTTCCAAATTTTAATAAAAAATCTATTTTTATTAAATTATATAAAGTATATATATATGACTATGATTATACTTTAACAGATAAATTAATAATAGATGCTGTAGAATTTCCTAGTTCAGACGACTATAAGAATGATTATTTGATTGTTCTTGAAATACCAAAATCTCAATTAAAAAATGTTAATCTTAATAATTGGACATCCCCTATAAAAGTTAAGAACAATCTTTAAAAAATGTGTTAAATTATAGAAAATTAAGGAGAATTTACATGAAAAAATTTTTATTAAAAATATTAAAATATATTATACCTATTATCATAGTATATTTATTTATTAGTTGTATTTACATTGTATCACATATTTCTTTTTTTGAATCAGATCTAGAAGGCGTATTTGGTCAAGAAGAGCCTCCTGCTTCAGTTAATTTTATAAGAATTTTAATGGGGCTTCCTGCCGTTGGCACAACTAGGAGAGCAGTAGATTATACATACTTCTTTCAAGTTTTTATAAAATGTATTATTGCATTTGACCTTTGGGCTGTTTACCCATTAATAAATAAGAAAGCTCAAACCAGTTGGTACAAGTTTATTATTATATTTTTTGAAGTTGTAATTATTATACTTTCTCTTGTAAAATATACAGAAAAAATCGAACTAGATTCCAAAAATGTTTCAAATATTTCTTATAATATATCTGTCGCTACTTGTAATTTTATAAGTACTTATAATATTTAAGAGAATTATATAAGAAATCTCTTTAATTTGAGATTTCTTATTTTTTTGGAAAATTTTTCGTCAAAATTTTATGATTTTTTCATTGATAATTATATTGTAGTATGGTAAGATAATTTGTAGGGTAATAACAAATTTTTTGATATAAAAATAATATATTTAGGAGGTTAAATTTATGGATTTTAAACAATGGCACGACTTTGAAAAAGGCGAATGGACTAAAGAAATTGATGTAAGAGATTTTATTCAAAAAAATTATACTCCATATACTGGAGATGACTCTTTCTTAGCAGGTCCTACTGAAGATACAAAAAAATTATGGAATAAAGTTTTAAAATTATATGAAGAAGAAAAAGAAAAAGGCGTTTTAGATGTAGATACAAAAACTCCTTCTGGAATAAATAGATATGAAGCTGGTTATCTAGATAAAGACCTTGAAAAAATAGTTGGTTTTCAAACAGATGCTCCACTAAAGAGAGCAATCATGCCAAATGGTGGAATTAGAATAGTAGAAAAATCTTGCGAATCATATGGATATAAAGTAGATGACGAAGTTGAATATATTTATCATAATTTAAGAAAAACACATAATGATGGTGTATTTGATGTTTACACTCCAGATATTCGTATTGCAAGATCTCATCACTTATTAACAGGTCTTCCTGATGGATATGGACGTGGACGTATAATTGGTGATTATAGACGTGTTGCTTTATACGGTATAGATGTTTTAATTGAAGAGAAAAAAGACGAACTTAATATTCTAAATGTAGATGAATTTACAGAAGAAGTTGTTCGTGATAGAGAAGAAATTTCTGAACAAATTAAAGCTTTACAAGATTTAAAGAAAATGGCAGAAAAATATGGATTTGATATTTCAGTTCCTGCAAAAGATTCTAAAGAAGCTGTTCAATGGTTATATTTTGCTTATTTAGGAGCTGTAAAAGACCAAAATGGTGCTGCAATGTCACTTGGAAGAACTTCTACTTTCCTAGATATATATTTTGAAAGAGACTTAAAAGCAGGAACAATTACAGAAGAAGAAGTACAAGAATTAATGGATCAATTTGTAATGAAATTAAGAATGGTACGTTTCTTAAGAACTCCTGAATATAACGAATTATTTAGTGGAGACCCTGTATGGGTAACAGAAAGCATTGGTGGTATGGGTATTGATGGAAGAACTATGGTTACTAAAAACTCATTTAGAATTCTTCATACACTTCAAAACATCGGGCCTGCACCAGAGCCAAACTTAACAGTACTATGGTCTAAGAATTTACCAAAACCATTTAAAGATTACTGTGCTAAAATTTCTATCGAAACATCTTCTATTCAATATGAAAATGATGATTTAATGAGAATTACTTTAGGAGATGATTATGGAATTGCTTGCTGTGTTTCTGCAATGAAAATTGGTAAACAAATGCAATTCTTCGGAGCAAGAGCAAATCTTGCAAAAGCACTTCTTTATGCAATTAATGGTGGTAGAGACGAAAATACAGGAAAACAAGTAACACCTATGTTTGCTCCTATTACATCAGAATATTTAGATTACGATGAAGTAATGGAAAAATATGACCAAATGTTAGATTATGTTGCAAAGATATATATGAAAGCTTTAAATGCTATTCACTATATGCATGATAAATACTCT
>CALXJR010000098.1 GCA_944388675.1 uncultured Clostridia bacterium | reverse complement strand
TTCTACTTATAGGACGAAATATTTTCGTGGTACCACCTAAATTTATTAATTAAATAACTTTTTGTAAGTTTGTATAATTAACCTCATTAACAGCTATAACGTAAGCTACCGTCCTTTTCTACTTTATTTAGATTTATTTCAAAAAGGAACCTCAAAAGTGAAATTTCTGTAATTAATATATGATTGGCTCTCAGCTTATAGCCTTTCTCTCTTTAATATATTTTGTAAATTACATACTTTGCTTTTTCATCGGCTTTCTTAATATGTTATATATAATAGCACAAATTTTTCTTTTTGTAAATAGGTAATTTTGCCCATTTTGGACGGTCATTTTGGGACGAAAAAGATAGTGGGCTAGCATATTGCTAGCCCAAGCACAACCTCCTTGTAAATTGTTCTGAAAGTTTTCCTATCGTTTTTTAATTCGTACACGGTGTCCTATAAAAGTAGACATTGGTTGAATAGCCACTATTCACTATCATCATCAGATAGTGGGAGTTATATAACAGCTTTGTATTTGGATTGCTGTCATCTTTCAACCTCCAGCCCGTACTGGTTTTGACAATCTCGTACGGGAAATTGCGCGGAGATGCCAAATCATGTAACCAAATGATTTCGTCTTCTTCAGACATTGCTACAACACTTTGCCCTAGAACCATGCTTACCACATGCCCCATGAATGTGTTGTCTCCTTTGATTGCCTTTACTGCTAGGCAATTTTCCAGATTTCCTTGGTTACAATCTGACCTTCTGTACAACAGCTTATCCAGTCTACCTTTAAAGAACTCTTTGATGAGTTTCCATGACGAATTATCTTTTTCTTTGACATAATGTGGATATTTTCCATACCATGCCAAGCGCCATTTTGTTTTTCTTACAGGGAGTTCAAAATTTGGCTTTAACCAAACCCTGTCCCCTTCTTCAGGTGGTGGGACTTTTATCTCCCGCCAACCATCAAAATTTGCTTTGACCATAAGTTACCTCCTCTTTGGTCTCACAAGGATTAAAAAGCGTACCTATTAATTATACTAAATTTTAGTTCAAAAGTCAATTTATGTAAATCTATTTACATAATAAAGATATAAAATATTGTTACAATTCACAGTTACTTTAATAGCTGTGAATTGTAACAATATAGCATTTTATTTTTTATCTGTTATTAATTCAAAATCAATTTTTCTTGTAAGTTTATCAGCATTTTTTACTTTAATATTAACTTCTTGTCCTATTTTATAAATAGTTTTTGTGTTTTCTCCTACTAATGTTTTTCTTTCTTCATCATATATAAAATATTCATTTCCCATGTCTTCAAATCTAACTAAACCTTCAACAGTATTATCTAATTCAACAAACATACCAAATTGAGTTATATTAAATATTATTCCAGTATAACTTTCTCCAATTTTACTATGCATAAATTCAGCTTTCTTTATACTTTCTGCGTCTCTTTCTACTTTTTGAGCTATTTTTTCTCTTTCAGATGAACTTTCAGCATATTGAACCGCTTCTTTTTGGTATTTTGCTTTTAATTCATCATTTATATTATAATCATGTTTTAAATATGATGAAATTACCCTATGAATAAATAAATCTGGATATCTTCTTATTGGTGATGTAAAATGACAATAGCATTTACTAGCAATACCAAAATGTCCTTTATTTTCACTTTCATATCTTGCAACTTTTAAAGTTCTTAAAATTAAATTTGATACAATCTTTTCTTCCGGTTTTCCTTTTACATCATCTAAAACTTCAGCAAAAGCTTTTGGATGAACACTATCTTTATCGTTTTTCTTTATACCTTTTATCTTATATCCTAAATTAAACAAAAATTTATTTAATTCATCTATCTTGTCTAGGTCTGGAGTTTCGTGTACTCTATAAATAAAAGGAGCTTGAATCCAATAAAATTTTTCTGCAACAGTTTCATTGGCTGTTAGCATAAATTGTTCTATAACTTCATTTGATTCTAAATAATCATATTTCCTTACATCTATTGCAATACCATTTTCATCTAATATTATCTTGCTTTCTGGGATATCTAAATTTAAGCTTCCATTTTTATCTCTTCTTTCTTTTAGAATATTTTTTAATTCTCTCATTCTAAAAAAATGTTCCACATAATCTTTATATTCATTTTCACTATTATAAATTTTTGTTAAATCCTCTTTAGTAAAACTTTCTTTTGGCAAAATGTTGTTTTTTATGTCATCATATTTAAACAAATTATCTACATCATGGTAATTCATTCTTCTTGTTGTTTTTATAACTGATTTGAAAATATCAGAATCTATTACTTGTCCTTTTTTATCTATTTTCATAATTACTGATATAGTAAATCTATCTTGATTTTCATTTAAACTACATATACCATTTGAAAGCTCTTTTGGAAGCATTGGAATTACTCTGTCCATCATGTAAATACTAGTTCCTCTTTTTATTGCTTCTTTATCTATTTTTGAACCAGATTTTACATAGTAGCTAACATCTGCAATATGTACTCCTAAAGTAAAAGTTCCATCCTCATTTTTTATTACATTTACCGCATCATCTAAATCTTTTGCATCTTCCCCATCAATTGTAAAAATTTCTTCATTTCTTAAATCTACTCTGTTTTTTATATCATTTTCTGTGATCTTTTCAGGAATATTTGCAACTTCATCCATAACTTCTTGTGGAAATTCATTTGGAAGTTTATATTCTTTTATTAATGCAAGCATATCAATTCCAGCTTCATTAATATTACCTAAAACTTCTACAATAGTACCTTCTGCCTTATTTTTGTTATCAGCATACTTATCAATTTTTACAACTACTTTTTGATTGTTCTTTATGCTTTTAGATTTTCTTTTTGATATATATATGTCATCACTTATGTTTCTGTCATCTGGCACAACAAATCCAAAATTTTTACTTTTCTTAAAAGTTCCAACTATTGTATCATTGTTATGCTCTAAAATCTTGATAATCTTACCTTCTCTATTTTGGTTCAAATCTTCATCGATTTGTTCATTTAATTTTATTAGAACTTTATCTCCATCTAAAGCTTTTTTTGTGTCTTTTGGATTTATAAATATTTCATTATCTTCATCTCCGATATTTACAAAACCAAACCCTTTTTCTTTTCTTCTAAATGTACCAATTTTATAGTTTTTATCCTTTAAAATTTCTTCTAGATTTAAGATGTTTGTATTTTTACTTTTTTTCTTCTTTTTACTCATATTTTCACCTCTTTTTTACTACTTAAAAAGCGACAGAATAATCTGCCGCCTTATTATTTTTTGATTAGATAACAAATACTATTCCAAGTGCAATTGTTAGTATTATGAATATAACTCCTAAAATAATAGTCCATTTTTTTAATTTTCCTTCACGAGTTCTTCCTTTATTTTTCTCATAAAAGTTATTTGTAGAAGAACCTACTATAGTTCCAGAAGCTCCACTATCATCTTTATTTTGCATCATAGTTATAATTATTACTGCTAAACAATTTAAAATATATAAGGCTATTAATACGTATTTTACTATTTGCATTTTTTACTCTCCTTTTTCGCTACTTATATTAACTCATTCATTTTAGCATAATCAATAATAAAAATCAATTATTTTACTCAAAATTATAAAAAAAGTGTTTTGGAGTGTTTTTTTGGACACTTCTCAAAAACATCTTTTGGATGCTTAAGTAATATGTCCCCAAAAACACCCTCTAAAAAACCGGAAATTATTTATTTTAGGTATTTATTTTATAAATTTTATATGGTATAATTGTATTGTCAGTTTAATAATATTTAGAGTGGAGGTATGTATATGTTACCTTGGCAAATTTGGTTAATTGTTGCAGGGTTTAGCTTTATTTTGGAAATTGCTACAGTTGGATTTTTAGTTTTTTGGTTTGGGGTTGCTGCATTAATTACTTGCTTAGTTAGTTTATTTGTTCCAAATATAATTGCTCAAACTGTGATTTTTATAGTTTTATCAGTTATTCTTATTTTATTAACAAGACCTTTTGCTAAAAAAATTGGTAGAAAAGATAATGTTGTTACAAATTCAAATGCAATTATAGGAAAAGAAGGAATTGTTATTAAAGAAATTGATGGAAAGAATGGAATAATTGGTCAAGTTAAAATTTTAGGTGATACTTGGTCTGCTATTTGTGAAGACACAAATCTTACTATCCCTGTTGATAGCACTGTAAAAGTTTCTAAAATTGATGGTGTAAAACTTATTGTTGAACCTATTACAACAAAATCAAATTCAGTAAATTAATTATTTAGATTTTAATTTTTTAATATAAATTTAAGGAGGAACCTATTATGTGGTTTTTAATCGTATTACTAGTTATAATAGCAATTATAGCATTTAAAACAATTAAAGTTGTAAGACAATCTGAAGTATATATAATTGAAAGATTAGGTAAATTTCATAAGGTAGCTGATGCTGGTCTTACAATTATAATTCCTTTTGTTGACCGTGTTAGAAGTGTTGTAAGTTTAAAACAACAAACAATGGATGTACCACCACAAGGAGTTATAACTAAAGATAA
>CALXJR010000097.1 GCA_944388675.1 uncultured Clostridia bacterium | reverse complement strand
GTAGCAGCAAAAGCATCGGCTGGATTTGCTAAAAATCTAAGAAAAGACCTTTACTATAAAGTACAAGATTTTTCTTTCTCTAATATTGACAAATTTAGCACTTCAAGTTTAGTTACTAGATTAACAACTGATGTAACAAATGTGCAAAACGCATTCCAAATGATAATAAGAATTGCTGTGAGAACACCATTAATGCTTGTGTTCTCACTAATAATGGCTTTTAACATAAACAAAGAATTATCATTAATATTCTTAGGATTAATACCATTTGTTGCAATAGCTTTAGGATTTTTAAGTTTTAAAGTTCATCCTATTTTTAAAAGAGTATTTAGAAGATATGATGATTTAAACGAAGTTGTTGAAGAAAATGTTAGTGGTATAAGAGTTGTTAAATCTTATGTATTAGAGGAAAAAGAAAAGAAGAAGTTTGGAAACATTTCTAAAGAAATTTATGATGATTTCATTAAAGCAGAAAAACTAATGGCTTTTAATGGACCTGTAATGCAAAGTGCTATTTATGCTTCTATTTTATTAATTTCTTGGCTTGGAGCAAGAATAATTGTAAATTCAGGAATGACACAGCTTACAACAGGTGAGCTTACAAGTATGATGACATATGCAATTCAAATACTTTCAAGCTTAATGATGCTTACAATGATTTTAGTAATGTGTACAATGGCTAGAGCTTCTGCACAAAGAATTGTAGAAGTATTAGAAGAAGTACCAGACTTAAAGAACAAAGAAAATCCAGTAGAAGTAGTTAAAAATGGAGATATTGAATTTAAGAATGTAAGCTTTAGCTATGTAAATAATAAAGATAAAGAAGTATTACAAAACATCAACTTAAAAATTAAATCTGGAGAAACAGTTGGTATAATTGGTGGAACAGGTGATGGTAAATCTAGTTTAGTAAACTTAATTCCAAGATTATATGATGCAACAGAAGGTGAAGTTTTAGTTGGTGATGTTAATGTTAAAGATTATGACATTAAAGCATTAAGAAACCAAGTAGCAAATGTTTTACAAAAAAACATCTTATTCTCTGGAACAATTAAAGACAATATTCGTTGGGGAGACGAAAATGCTTCTGATGAAGATATAGTAAGAGTTTGTAAATTAGCACAAGCAGATGAATTTATTCAAGGCTTTGATGATAAATATGATACATACATAGAGCAAGGTGGTACAAACGTAAGTGGTGGTCAAAAACAAAGACTATGTATAGCAAGAGCATTATTAAAGAAACCAAAAATACTTATATTAGATGACTCAACAAGTGCAGTAGATACAAAAACAGATAGCTTAATTAGAAAAGCATTTAGAGAAGAAATTCCAAACACAACAAAAATAATAATAGCACAAAGAATTTCATCTGTAGAAGATGCAGATAAAATCTTAGTAATGCAAAATGGAAAAATAGTTGGAATGGGAACACATGAACAATTATTAAAGAACAATGATATTTATAGAGAAGTTTATGAATCACAAACGAAAGGAGGAGATGCAGATGAGCAAAAATAAAAAGTTAAAAAGAATAGGCAATGGAAAAACAATAAGTAAAATAAATCCAAAAACACTAAAAAGACTTTTAAGTTATATAACAAAATATTACAAGAAACAATTTATACTAGTTATAATATGTATAATTTTAAGTGCAGTAGCTAGTGTATCAGGTTCATTATTTTTGCAAACATTAATAGATAATTATATCACTCCTCTTTTATCTACATCAAATCCTGTATTTACAGATTTATTTAAAGCAATTTGTTCACTAGGATTAATATATGTAGTAGGTGTAATTTCAACATATGTGTATAATAGAACAATGGCGATAGTATCACAAGGCGTATTAAAAATAATAAGAGATGAAATGTTTTCTAAAATGCAAACATTCCCAATTAGATATTTTGATACAAACACACATGGAGACATCATGAGCCATTTTACAAATGATGCCGATACTTTAAGAGAAATGATTTCAAGAAGCTTACCACAACTTATAACATCAACAGTATCAATAATTGCAATCTTCTGCTCAATGTTATATGTAAGCGTACCTTTAACGATATTTGTATTATTCTTTGTATTCTTAATGTTACAAGTAACAAGAAAAGTAGCAGGAAGAAGTAGTACATACTTCGTAGCTCAACAAAAAACATTAGGAAAAGTTAATGGTTATATAGAAGAAATGATGAATGGTCAAAAAGTTATAAAGGTATTCACTCATGAGGAAAAAGCAAAAGAAGGATTTGACAAAATAAATGAAGAACTATGTGACTCAATGACAAAGGCAAATAAATATGCAAATGTTCTAATGCCAGCATTAAACAACTTAGGAAATGTTGAATATGCTTTAGTTGCAATAATTGGTGGTTATTTAGCAATAAGTGGAAAAGCACCACTTACAATTGGTGCAATTGCATCATTCTTACAACTATCTAAAAACTTTAACCAACCAATAATGCAAGTATCTCAACAATTAAACTTAGTAATAATGGCCTTAGCAGGTGCAGAGAGAATATTTGAACTTATGGACCAAGAGCCAGAAGAAGATAATGGAAATGTAACACTTGTAAATGCAAACATAGATGAAAATGGAAACATCACAGAAGCAGACCATAAAACACATAAATGGGCTTGGAAAATTCCAAATGAAGATGGAACATTTAAATATGTAGAACTAAGAGGACATGTAGAATTAGAAAATGTAAGCTTCTCATATGATAAAGAAGAAGTACTTCATAACATAAGTCTATATGCAAAACCAGGACAAAAAATAGCATTTGTTGGTGCAACAGGTGCAGGAAAAACAACAATAACGAACTTAATAAATCGTTTCTATGAAATACAATCTGGAACAATAACATATGATGGAATAAACATAAAAGACATAAAGAAAGCAGACTTAAGAAATTCATTAGGAATGGTATTACAAGATACAAATCTATTTACAGGAACAATAAAAGACAATATTAAATATGTTACAGACAATGCAACAGATGAAGATGTAATAAAAGCTGCAAAAATAGCAAATGCAGATGAATTCATAAAAAGACTACCAAATGGTTATGACACAATGATATCTGGAAATGGTTCAAATCTATCACAAGGTCAAAGACAACTTCTATCAATTGCAAGAGCAGCAATAAACGATCCACCAGTAATGATACTAGATGAAGCAACATCATCAATAGACACAAGAACAGAAAAAATAGTTCAAGACGGTATGGACAAATTAATGGAAGGAAGAACAGTATTTGTAATAGCACATAGACTTTCAACAGTTAGAAACTCAAAAGCAATAATGGTTATGGATCATGGTAGAATAATTGAAAGAGGAGAACATGATGCCCTAATTGCACAAAAAGGAGTTTATTACCAACTATATACAGGAGCATTTGAATTGGAGTAAAATGTTTTTGGGGACACCTTCCAAAAACAGCATTCCAAAATGACTATACCTAATTGGTAAAATAATACCCCCTGCTGGTTTTACCCAGCAGGGGGAAGTTTGTTTGGGAAACTTGTCAGACAAATTGCACCAAGTATTCGAACGTGGACATGATGTTGAAGGATTCGTACATCCCAGAGCGGGTGTTGTGCTTGTTGGTGAGTTCGTTTTGACCACACAGATAGTAGCCTTTAGGCAAACTTAGATTCTTGACATTCGTGCAAGATGCAAGAATTAGATGCGGTCCTTCATTGCTGAACTTGATGCAGGGATTGAGAGCACTAAGTGCTTCAATCATACGAGTGATTCCCTTACAGTCATCCATAACGTACCTCCTAGAAATTGGTTCTTAAGGGGTTTCTACGGACATTTGCAAACACAAAGTTTGCAAAAAACAAAGACATAAGCCTTTATATGATTTATTATATCATGAATTAACATAAAATACAAATTTGTTTTGAAGAAGAGCACTTACTATTTTTTATATTCTTAGGAAAGTCATCCCATGAAATGGGTGAGTTTCCTTAGAAGATAATTATGGAAGAGTTAGATTTTCTTGTAGCTTTGCTACTTAGAAAATCTTGGTCTTGTTTTTTACTTAATGATTTTTATATGAAATACTCTAATTTATAAAATTATTGAAAAAATCCAAGCTAAATGTTATAATTTCTATGGTTAAAGGAGGTACATATGAATAATCAAAGTAACAAAGAAAAGAAAAACATATTAATAGGTGGAGCATGGCCATATGCTAATAATTCTTTACATATAGGACATATTGCTGGTTTAATTTCTGGAGATGTAATGGCAAGATATCATAGGCAAATTGGAAATAATGTGATATATGTGTCAGGAACAGATTGCCATGGTACTCCTATAACAATAAGAGCCAAAAAGGAAAATAAGACTCCAAAAGAAATTGCAGAATCATATCATGAAGAATTTAAAAAATGTTTTGAAGATATGCAATTTTCTTATGATTTATATACTAAAACAGAGGATGAATTTCATAAAGAAAAAGTACAAGAATTATTTAAGAAAATGTATGATAATGGCTATATTTATGCTAAAAAAGATTTACAACCATATTGTGAAAAATGTGGTAAATTTGTTGCTGATAGAGAAGTAGTATTAAAATGTCCTTCTTGTGG
>CALXJR010000096.1 GCA_944388675.1 uncultured Clostridia bacterium | reverse complement strand
TGACCTGTAATTTCATCTTTTATTGACATTATAATGTTTTTCATTAATACATCATGTATTCCATTATCTATTTCATCAATAATTACTGTTTCTCCTAGTAATGCGCCGATTAATGCATCAAATTGTTCTAATATTCTTCTTGTTCCGGCAGACTCAAGTTTAGAAGGAATTGATCTTAACTCTCCACCTATCATTTTATAAAAGTATAATTCATAATAAATTTTATCTTCTTTTTCTGTTATATTATATTTAACTTCTTTTACATCAGCATATCCTTGAGTGAAAAATATGTTTAATACATTTTCACATTTTTCTAATACATCTAGTTCTTCCTTTTTTATATATCCTCGTTGTATGTTAGTCAATTTTCTCTCTTTTACAAGGCTGTCTGATATCATCCTTACAGTTCCTTTATCAACATGTACAGTCATTTCCATTATTTGAATTATTACTTTAATAATATTTTTAGAGATATTATTAAATACATAATCTTTATTTTTCTCAATCATTTCAAAAAATAGAAGAGATATAAAAGAATATTTGCCCCAATACATATCTATTATTTCCATAAGTTTTTTATTATACTGTTCGTTTAAAAATATATTTTTATTTAATGTTTTATTTATTTCTTCACCTTTTTTTGTTATATCAAACAAATATCCATTTTGCTTTCCAGCTAAAAAATATAGTTTTTCTTCTATAATTTCATCAGTAAATTTAATATAATAAAAACCATCTTTATCATCTATTTTAAAACCATACTTTATTTCTGTTGGTTCTTTTTCATCTAGCATTCTATATTCATTATAATTCATTGATAGTAGCGATAATTGTTTTATTTCTCTAGGTAACTGTTCTACCATTTCTTCTTGTATTTTTGAAATCTCTATTGGTATTTTGTTTATTAATATATCTGCTACTCTAGACATTGCTGACTGCTGTAAAAATTTAAATAATTCTACTATATTAGTTTTTCCGCTTCCATTTTCACCATATATGGCTATAAATTTGTTAGTTTGGGTTTTAGTTTTATTTAAATTGAATTTTATATCTTTTAAAGATTTAAAATTTTTAGCATTTGCGTAAGTAATCATTGTATTACACCTCCTGTAATATCTTTTCACTTTTAAACTTTTCTATTCAATTTTATATCATTTTTAAACATAAGTCAATCATTTTTAATACATTTTGTATCATTTTTGTCAAGCTTCATTATATTATATGTATAAAGATTAAAAATAGTTCAATTTTAAAGATCATTTCACTTTAAATTGAACTATTACTTTTTTACTAATCTTACTCAGCAAATTTCACTACTATCACATTATCTATCATTTTTATCGAGTTTTCATATGGATATACATTCATTTGTAGTACTTCTTCACTGTTTTCTAATTCTTGCAGTTCTTGCTCTGTTAAATAATTAAAATCTACTCCTATATAGTGTCTTATAAAGTTTTCTTTTGAGTATGCTGTTATCATTTGCTTATTTGAAAGTATTCCTGTAATTTCTTCTATATCTTTAAAATATTGTGAATCATCATGTATGTTTGCTACATCATGTGAGCCCACAAAAGCTATTCTTGTATCTTGGTTATATCCAGGAGTGCTTTGTATTCTTGTTACTAATGTTGTATAAAACGATTGTGTATTTTCATATGCTAGATTTAGCTCAAAATAACTTTCATTTGCATAAACAATGTATTTATAAGACATTACTATTAATGTTATAATAATCAATTTATTAAAGAAGTTTCTTATTTTTGTTTCTGGTAATTTTTCTATAAATACAAGTGGCAATACTAATATAAAGAAATTTGCATATACCATTAACGAATGTATTTCGACTTCTGAACTTATTATATACATTAAGTTCATTGTAAGTGGTAATAATATTCCTAATACAATAAATAAACCTGCTTTTGCTTTACTAGATTTAATTATACTTTTTAAACAAATTATCGCAAGTATTAGAATTGTTAATATTGATATTGCATATCCAACTTTTAATAATATTCCTGCAGATAAACCATAAAATTCACGTAGTACTAGTCTTGGAAGTGCTAAATATGAGCTTACTATTCCTTTTATAATTGCTGATAAACTTATATTTGTTACTTGGTTTGCGCCCTGGTACTCACTTAAATTAATTCCTAAAATATTGTTTATTACAATTACACTTACAAAATATATTATTAATGAAATAATTAGTATTAATAGATATTTAACACCTTTTTTTAATACATTTTTTATGTTTTCTGTTTTGTTTATGCAATCTTGCAATAATAAAATTATAAATAGTGAAGCTGTAATGCAAATATAAGCTTGATATATTGATAATGAAAGTATTAAGCATATTATTGAGATAATGTTATTGATTAAGCCTTTTTTGTTTATTGCAAAATACACACAAAGTATAGAAAGAAGTATTGCTATTCCGTAAGCCCCTGCTGTAAAGTTATAGGCAAGTGTACATGTTATAGATGAGTATGTAATCATTATGCTACCTATTAAACATTGTTTTACTTTTGATCTGATTCCTAATATTTTAACTATTAAACATGCAGATATTGCTACTGCTATAAGCAGTATTATTCCATTAAACCATGGCATACTGTAATTAGGAATAATATATTTAATTAGTTCTAACCCCCATCTTCCTAGCTCAAAGGTTGCTCCTTTAGAAAATATGGACTGAATATCATCATGGTTTGGTAGTTTGTTTGTTAGCATAAAGCAATGAGCAAGTAATCCTATTAATAATGTAACTATTAGCATTATTTTGTAATCTTTAAAAAATGTAATAATTTTTTCTTTTAAATTTTGATATTTTTCTTTACTATTTTTTTCCATTTTATTTTTACTAGGATGTTAGCTTTTTGCTATAATCCTCTCTCCTTTTTTACTTTAATAACAATAATTTTTATATATTTTTATTAGTAATGCTTTCTATATTTCCTATGCTGTATAATGGAATATTTATAAGCCAGTCTTCTTTTTTGTAATTAGACATTGATGTTCTTACATTTATTTTAGTTTTATATTTTTCTACAAATGTTTTAAGACTTTTTGCTTGCAAGTTTTCACTTGCCTTTACTTCTATCGGAACATTATTGCCTCCTATTTGTGTTATAAAATCAATTTCTGCCATTCCTGAGTCAGAAGTCCAATAATATATATCTAAATTTGTACATTCTTTTAATTGGCATAACACATATTGTTCTGTTAAACTTCCTTTAAATTCTTCAAAAACTTCGTTGCCGTCTAAAAGGGTTTTTGAATCTACTCCAGCCATAGCAGATAATAATCCAACATCTAATAAATATAATTTAAATGCACTAAAATCTTGATATGCAGATAATGGTATTTTACAATTATTTACTCTATTTATTTGATAAACAAGTCCGCAATCAATTAGCCATGATAGAGCAATTTCATATTCTCTAGCTCTTGCTCCCTTTTTTATTAGTCCATATATAAATTTTTTGTTTTCTTTTGCAAGTTGTGTTGGTACGTTGTTCCATAATTGTCTAATTCTTGGCACAATACTACTTGGAGCATGTTTTGAAAAATCTTGTTCATATGCCTCTAATAATCTTTTTTGTATAACACGTACTTGCGATAAATCTTTATATTCTATATATGAACTTACAGCTTCTGGCATTCCTCCTACATAATAATATAGTTTTAAATAATCCTTTAATTTTGTATTAAAAACATTAATCATATCAAAGTCATTACTTTTTAATACCTCTAATAATTGTTTTTCTCCTATTGCATTAAGAAATTCAAAAAAACTTAATGGTTTTAAATCTAAAAAATCTACTTTTCCTACTGGGAATGAAGTTCCTTCATGTATTGCAACTCCTAAAAGTGAACCAGCTGATATTATATGATATTCTCTTGCATTTTCACAAAAATATTTTAGAGCTTTTAATGCCTTTGGTGTTTCTTGAATTTCATCTAATATGATTAGTGTATTTTCAGCTTCAATATTGACACCAGATTCAATTTTTAAACCTTGTATTATTCTATCTAAATCAAAATCTTCTTCAAAAAGTTTGTTCATTCTCGTGTTGTCATCAAAGTTTATATATGCACATTTATCATAGTATTTTTTGCCAAATTCTTTCATAAGCCAAGTTTTTCCAACTTGTCTTGCTCCTCTAATAATTAAAGGTTTTCTGGTAGGTGATTGTTTCCACTTTTTTAGTTCCTCTATTTTTTCTCTATACATATAATCACTCTCCTTTTAATTAGTTATAGTATAACATCAAAAATCACAAAAGTCAAACGACTTTTGTGATAGTTTACACATTTTTCTAAGGACTTTTTGTGTATTCTTGCACATTTTCCTAACGACTTTTTAAATGTTTCAAATTTTACTCTGAAATTTCTTCTGGCATATTTTCGTATAAAGGCACTATGAAGTTTAAACTTGTATCAACTGTGTTTGATGCTTCATATATTTTTTTCATGTTACTTGCTTCTGATTGTGGTGCAAGTAGGTTTTGCATATATTGGTGCACATATAAACTTGTGCCTTGTGCTACTACATCAAATTTTTGTAAGTATAATGTGTTTTGACCTACATTTATATAACCATTTTTTACAAAATCTATTCCACCAATTAATGCTTTTTCTAATGAGTCCCATCCTTGTTCATATGCATACTGTGCTGCATTTTGCAAGATTTC
>CALXJR010000095.1 GCA_944388675.1 uncultured Clostridia bacterium | reverse complement strand
GTATTGCTGGTGGAGCAGATATTGTTTTAATTCCAGAAATACCATATGACATAAATTCAGCAGTTAAAAAGATAAAAGAAAGAAGTGCAGTTGGTAAACGTTTTAGTATAGTAGTTGTTGCAGAAGGTGCTATGCCAAAAGGAGGCACAATCACTGTAGAGAATGTAAGAAATAATGGAACAGGTGTAGATAACAACAAACTTGGTGGAGCTGGACAAAAAGTTACAAAACAATTAGAAGAATTAACAGGTTTTGAAGCAAGATGTACAGTTTTAGGCTATATGCAAAGAGGAGGAACTCCTACTGCTTTTGATAGAGTGTTATCTACAAAATATGGAGCAAAAGCTATGGAACTTGCAATGGAAGGAAAATTTGGAACAATTGCAGTAATTAAAAATGGAAGACTTGATTATGCAACACTAGAAGATGTTGTTGGAAATAACAAAGAAATAGGAGCTGCATCTGGTAACACTCCAGAGAGTAATTTAAGAAAAGTTCCAATGGATGATGATTTAGTAAAAACAGCAAGAGACATAGGAATTTGCTTAGGAGACTAAAGTAAAAGCAATAGATATGTAAAGTACATCTATTGATAAATACAAAACTAAAAAAGAGAGGAATAGATGTAAATGAAAGACTTTAAAGAATTAATTGCAAAACAAATAGCCAAAGTAAGCAATATAGATGAAGAAAAAATAAAAGAAAATTTAGAAGTGCCAAAAGATACTGCAAATGGAGATTATGCATTCCCTTGTTTTATTCTAGCAAAAGAGCTAAAAAAAGCACCAATACTTATTGCTACAGAATTACAAGCTAAAATTACAGAAGACTCAAGCAATGAAGATATAGAAGAAGTTACAGCAGTAAATGGATTTTTAAACTTTAAAATAAATAAACTAAAAATGGCTGAAGAAGTAGTAAAAGAATTTGATAAGAAAAAAGAAAACTATGGAAGTGGAAATCAAAACAAAAATATAGTTATAGACTATTCTTCTCCAAATATAGCAAAACCATTCCATGTTGGGCATTTACGTACAACTGTAATTGGTGGAGCTTTATACAACATATACAAATTTTTAGGAAATAATGTTACAGGTGTAAACCATTTAGGAGATTATGGAACACAATTTGGTAAGCTTATTGAAGGCTATAAAAGATGGGGAAAAGAATATAACATAGAAGAAAACCCAATAGATGAGCTTACAAAAATTTATATAAGAATAAACAATCTTTGTAAAGAAGATGAAAGTGTATTAGAAGAATGTAGAAATAACTTCAAAAAGCTAGAAGATGGAGATCCATATTGTAAAGAATTATGGGAAAAATTTAGAGCATTAAGCTTAAAAGAATTTGAAAGAGTATACAAAATGCTTGGCTCTAAGTTTGATTCTTACAATGGAGAAGCTTTTTATGTTGATAAAATGCAAGAGGTAATAGATTTGTTACAAAAATCTGGAAAACTTGTAGAGTCAGAAGGAGCAAAAGTAGTAGAACTTGGTGACGATATGCCTCCATGTATAATAATTAAGTCTAATGGTTCATCTACATATGCAACAAGAGATTTAGCAGCAATACTTTATAGAGCAAGAACATATGATTATGACAAATCAATTTATGTTACATCATATGAGCAAACATTACATTTTAAACAAATATTTAAAACTGCTACATATTTAGGATTAGATGAAAAATATATAAAAGGATTAGAGCATGTACCATTTGGTATGGTATTATTAAAAACTGGCAAAATCTCTACAAGGGAAGGAAATATCATAAAACTTGAAGATTTACTAAATGAAGCAATAGAAAAAAGTAAAGAGATAATAGAAGCTAAAAATCCAGACTTAGAAAATAAAGATGATGTAGCACATAAAGTTGGAATAGGTGCTGTAATATTTAATGATTTATCAAACAACAGAATAAAAGATGAGATATTTGATTGGGATATAATGCTTAACTTCAATGGAGAAACAGGACCATATATTCAATATATGTGTGTAAGAACAAAGAGTGTATTAGAAAAAGCAGGATATGTTCCAGAGCTTAAAGATGTAGATTTATCAAAATTAGATGACGAAAATTCAAAAAAATTAATAGATATATTATATAATTTTAACCAAACACTAGTAGCTGTAACAGAAAAAGAGGAACCATCAATACTTTCAAGATACTTAATTTCACTTGCAAAAGAATATAGTAGTTTCTATAACAATTGCCATATTTTAAATGATGATAAAAGTCTTCAAGATGCACGTTTATATTTAACATATATGGTTAAAACAGTGTTAGAAAAAGGACTAAACCTATTAGGAATTCAAGTACCAGACAAGATGTAAAAGGAGAAATATGAATAAAAATATTTTAAAACATGTAATTAGATATGTACTAATGATAGCAATAATAATTTTATGTTGTATAATATTTAACTTCTCTTCAGAAGATGGCCCAAAGTCTTCTGGAACAAGTGGCAAAGTTGCAAGTATATTAATAGATATATTTGCAGATGGAAAAAACATGTCACCACCAGAAAAAGCATCTATGGTAGAAATGCTACAGCCATTTGTAAGAAAAGGTGCACATTTTTCTATTTATATGCTACTTGGAATACTTTTAATGTGCTGTATGCTAACATTTAAAATAAGTAATGTATATAAATTTGATATAAGTATAGCGGTTTCATTTTTATATGCATGCACAGATGAGTTGCATCAAAGATTCATTCCTGCGAGAAGTGGTCAATTTACAGATGTTTGCCTAGACACATTAGGTTCAGCTTGTGGAATATTAATTGTATGGCTAATAGTTATAATAATTCATAAAATAAAAAACAAAGATGCAGATAAGCCTAAAAAATTAGCAGAAAAAAATGAAGTTACAGATAAAAAAAGAAAAATAATGTTTATAGCAAGCACAGGTGGACACTTAAATGAATTAATGCAATTAAAACCATTATTTAAAAAATATGATTACCACATAGTTACAGAAAAAACAAAAGTAGATAATAGCTATAAAGAAGAATACAAAGACAAAATAAGTTTCTTAATATATGGAACAAAAAAATACCCAATACGATATATATTTAAGTTTTTAGCAAACTGTTTTATAAGCTTATATTACTTTTTTAAATATCAGCCAGAAGTAGTTATAACCACTGGAACACATACTGCAGTGCCTATGTGCTATATTGCAAAAATATTTGGAAGTAAAGTTATATTTATAGAAACATTTGCAAATAGAACAACAGGAACAGTAGCAGGAAGGCTTGTTTACCCAATAGCAGATACATTTGTTGTTCAATGGGATGAAATGCTAAAAGTATATCCTAAAGCTGTATGTTGGGGGTGGATTTATTAATGATATTTGTAATACTTGGAACCCAAGATAAAAAATTTCCAAGACTTTTAGAAGCAATACAAAAAAAGATAGATGAAGGGAAAATAGATAAAAAAGAAGAAATAATAGTACAAGCAGGTTCTACCAAATTTGAGTCAGAAGATATGAAAATATATGATTATATACCAGTAAAAGAATTTGAAGAACTAATAGATAAAGCAGACATTATAATATGCCATGCAGGAGTTGGAACTATTTTAACGGCACTAAAAAAAGGTAAAAAAATAATTGCGGCTGCAAGGCTAAAAAAATATGGAGAACATGTAAATGACCACCAACTCCAAATTCTAGAAAACTTTACACAAGAAGGTTATATATTGGCACTAGATGACTTTGACAAAGTAGACATACTAATAAAGCAAGCAAAAAACTTCACACCTGCAAAATTTAAATCAAACAAAAAATTCTTTTTAAAAGAATTAGAAAAAGAAATAGATATACTATGAAATTTAACTTTATTGCATACAATGAAATTTCAGAAGAAAATTTAAAATGTGTTGACATTTTTTGTAAATTATAGTACTATACTTATAGTGAATAAGTGCTTAATCTTTAATACTTAAAAATTCACCATATTAATACACTAATTTGTATTAATATCATGTAGATTATTGTCCAAGTAGATTTTAAATGAATAAAAAAAGACTAGGAATGGAGGTTTCCTAGTCTTTTGCTATATAAATATGTAATTATGTACTAGCTTTTTCATTTGTTTCCTTTATAGAATACTATTACTAGTATTATTAAGAAAACAATAAGTAGATTAATGTCCATTTTTACTCCTTTCCGGAGGTAATTTTAAATGAACAAATTAATTATATACTGCAAATATATTTTCTACAAGACATAATCGAACGACATAATTCTACAACTTCTTATAGTGAATAGTTTAATTACAAAAAATAACTATAAATCTGTTTTAGAAACACGTTTCCAAAACAGATTTATCTATTAACTGCTTAACTTATATAAAGCATATTGATTTAGCGATACACCTTCTTTTTCAGCTTCTATGGTTAGCTTGTAGTGTAAAGACTTAGGTATTCTTACTATGAACTTGCCACTAAAATTCTCATAACCAACTGGTAAAGAAATTTTAAATCCATTTTCTAATTTTGTTTCTATCCAACCTTCCATTGCCTCTCTTAAATTATTATATGCTTCTTCAAAAGTATCTCCGGTACTTTGACATCCATCTAATTCTAATACTCTAGCATAGTAATATTCTCCACTTTCATCCTTAATTGGTTGAATAATATAATTATATGGTAAATTCATATAATCTTTTGCTTTTTTCATAAAGGGCACCTCCTTAAATTTATAATATTGTACTTAACTCCAAAGATTAAAATAATGTCTCTTCTATGCATATATGATACTATATTTAATATCATATGTCAATGTTTTTAATAAAAAGATGTATAAGTAATTATCCCCCGGCTAAGCCGGGGGCTTTTTACTCATAACGCCCATAGGGCTATGTTACAAGCAGAGCCT
>CALXJR010000094.1 GCA_944388675.1 uncultured Clostridia bacterium | reverse complement strand
TAAGCACTATAGCCTTCTACCATAGTAAAGTCTTGTAAGTGGTTTGCATCCATTCCTTCATTTCTAAAGTCTCTTGCTACTTCATATACATTTGTAAATCCACCAATTATCAACTTCTTTAATGTTAATTCTGGTGATATTCTTAAATAAACATCCATATCTAATGCATTATGGTGTGTTATAAAAGGTTTTGCAGTAGCTCCTGATGCTGAGTTTTGAAGTGCTGGTGTGTCTACTTCTAAGAAACCATGGTCATCTAAGAATTCTCTCATTAATTTAATGAATTTTGTTCTTAAAATAAATCTTTTTCTAGTATCTTCATTCATTATTAAATCTAGATGTCTTTCTCTATATACAGCTTCTATATCTGTTAATCCATGGAATTTTTCTGGAAGTGGACGAAGCGCTTTTCCTAAGAACGTATATTCATAAACTTGCAAACTCTTTTCTCCTGCTTGTGTTGTAAAAATATCTCCTTTTACTCCAATAAAATCTCCTATATCTACTGTTTCATGTAGGAATTTATAATTTTCTTCTCCTAAATCATCTCTTTTAATACATAGTTGAAGATGTCCTTCTAGGTCTTGTAAATCTAAGAAACTAATTTTTCCTAATTTTCTTTTAGACATTACCCTTCCTGCTATAGAAACATTTTTTGTACCATCTTCTAGGGCTCTTGCTTCTTTTATGCTATGTGTTCTCTCATATCTTTCAGGGTGTACATGTACTCCATTATCTATAAGCTTTTGCATCTTTTCTCTACGAACTTGTATTAATTCATTTATATCTGCCATATTCTTCTTTCCTTTCCTTTTATTTTTGTTGTAAACATTATATACACTTTTTACCTATTTTTCAAGTATTTTCAAGAATTATGAAAATATGTTTGACATATAGCTATTTTATAATATAATATTGTCATATTGTGTAAGGAGGAAAATATGAAAAAATATAAGTACGAAATAATTATATTTTTACTTGGAGCAATTTATATGATATTGGAATTAGTATGTTCTAGAGTCCTTGCTCCATATTTTGGTACCAGTAATTTAGTTTGGACTAGTGTTATTGGTATTATTCTTTTGAGTAGTAGTGTTGGAAACTACATTGGCGGATTTATAGCAGATAAAAATGCAAGTAAAAAGAACATTCAATTAATTTTAGCAGCTACTGGGATTTTTATTTTAGCCATTGCTATTGTACAAAAATACGTTTTAAATGGTATCTCATCAATTTTTACTGATATAAGAGTTGGAGCGATTATTTCTACAATTTTATTATTCTTTATTCCATCAATGCTTATAGGATTTTTATCTCCAATTGTTATTAAAATTAGAATGAATGATTTATCTAAAGTTGGAAAAACATCTGGTATTTTATATTCTGTAAATACTTTAGGAAGTATTGTTGGAACATTTTTAGGAGGATTTGTTTTAATTCCAGTTTTAGGAAGTATAGAGATATTATATATTTTGTCTATTTGCATATTTTTAATTATGTTATATGTAGATATAAAAGATAAAGAATCTGTTATTTTTGCTACAATACTTATTATTTTAAATATTGCACTATTTTCTTATTTAATTTACTCTAATAACATAAATAAAGATTTAGTACATGATGTAAATTCTACAGCTGTTGCTGATTTTGATACTGAATATGGTAGAGTAAATATTCATAATGGTGAATTAGATGGAAATAAAGTTAGATTATTATTAATTGATAAAGGTAATGAGTCAGCTACATTCTTAGATGAAAATATGCGTAATGAATTAGTTTTTCCATATACAAAATTTTATGATTTAATGTTTAATAGCAATATTGAAATAAAAGATACTTTGATGATTGGTGGTGCTGGATATTCTTACCCTAAATATTATATAAGTCATTATACTGATAAAAATATGGATGTTGTTGAAGTTGATGATAAAATAACAGAAATTGCAAAAGAATATTTCTTTTTAGATGATTTATTTGAAGATTATGATTTATATAACAATCATAGATTAAATTTAATTACTGCAGATGGTAGAACTTATTTAAATACTAATACAAAAAAATATGATGCAGTTCTAAATGATGCTTTTGCTGGAGATACTCCTGCAGAGACATTAACAACAAAAGAAGCAGCACAAAAAGTTAAAGATTCCTTAAATGAAGGTGGAGTTTATTTAAGTAATGTTATATCTTCATTAGATGGTGATAATTCAAAATTTTTAAAAGCAGAAGTTGCAACCTTAAAAACAGTTTTTAATAATGTTTATGTTGTTCCTTGTAATTTTCAAGACGACCTATACACAGTCCAAAATTTAATGGTAATTGCAACAGATGATACTTTGAAATTAGATAATACTGTAGATATTAATTTAGGCGACTCACCACTTATTTTGACAGACAACTATAGCCCAATTGATAGTTTAATACCAATAACATAAATATTAAAGCAGATGTAAAATACATCTGCTTTTTTATGAAATTTTTTATTTTGTAATCCATTTTACTAAATCTAAATTTGCTGGATCTAATAACATTTCATTTTTTGGCATTACTCTAAATGTATATCCATAATCTCCACCTGTTGTAAGCTCTACTGTTGCCTCATATTCATACTCTCTTTTTTCTTTATTTTCAGCTATCATTTTCATTGGAATTATAGAAATATTATCAACTATTCCATTATCAGTAATTTGTCCATAATATACTTGTGCTTCTATACTGTCTGGTGAAATATTATCTAAATAAACTTTACATTTTACAGTTATTTTATTTCCTGCATCAATAGTTATGTTGTCTAAATTTCCTTTTTCTTGTTTAATTACAATATTGTCCCAGTTTGCATATAAATTATTTTTCCATGTGTTATATTCTGCAACTGTAGATAAATCTTTATAATAAGTATTATATAGGTTACAAAGTGGCATATAGAATTTGTTAGTATAATCCATAAGCATCCTTGTTGTACTATATCTTCCAGAGTTAGACATTATTGAATTTTTCATTATTTCCATCCATTTTTCAGAAATACCATTCTCATTTTTTTCATAGTACATAGGAATTATCTTATTCTCTAAAGTTTGATAAATGCTTTCACTATCTGCTTCATCCTGTTCATCATAAGATGAATACTCAGTATTTGCTCCAATTGTCCAACCATTTTTTTGATTATAACCTTCTGCCCACCAACCATCTAGTACACTAAAGTTTATAACTCCATTTACAGCTGCTTTTTGTCCACTTGTTCCAGATGCTTCCATAGGTCTTCTAGGAGTGTTAAGCCATACATCAACCCCACTTACTAAGTATTTTGATAATGAAATATTGTAGTTTTCTAGTAAAAATACTTTTCCTTTAAATTGTGGTTTCATAGAAATTTCATGAATATATTTTATTAAATCTTTTCCTTGTCCATCTGATGGATGAGCTTTTCCAGCAAATATTATTTGTACTGGTTTTTCACTATTACTTAAAATTTCTGTTATTCTTTCTAAATCTCTAAATATTAAAGTTGCTCTTTTATATGTTGCAAATCTTCTAGAAAAGCCAATAGTTAATGCATTTGGATTAAGTCCTGATATAATTTGATTTATTTCGTCATAATGATATCCTTCTCTTTTAAGTCTTGCCGAAACATTTTCTTTAACAAGTTTTAGTAATTTTATTTTTCTTTCATTATGAGCATTCCATAATTCTTCATTTGGAATATCTTTTACTTTTAACCATGTATTATCATTTTCAATATCATCTTGCCAATATGGTTTTAAATATTTATTATATAATCTCTTCATATTTGGTGCAAGCCATGTACATGTATGAATTCCATTTGTAACATATGAAATAGGTGCTTCATTTGCAGAAATATGAGGCCAAACTTCTCCAAAAAGTTCTCTTGAAACTGCACCATGTAATTTACTAACACCATTCTTCTTACCAGAGAATTTTAAAGCCAATATTCCCATATTAAATCCTGTATTTGATAAATCAGCATCTGGCTTCATTCCTAATCTAAAGAATTCTTCTTTTGTAATAGAAAATCTATTCCAATAATCTTTAAAATACTGTTCTACTAAAGAAAGTGGAAATATATCATTTCCGGCAGGTACTGGTGTATGAGTAGTAAATACTGTTTTGGCTGCTACTATCTCTTCTGCCATATCAAAAGTTATTTGTTTTTCTTTAATTGTATTTTTCATCAATTCTAATATTAAAAAAGCAGAATGACCTTCATTCATATGATATACTGTTGGATTTAATCCTAATACTTTTAATAAACTTGTTCCTGCCATTCCTAATACTATTTCTTGCTGAATTCTTGTTTCTTGGTTTCCTCCATATAAAGTAGAAGTTATTCCTCTATATTCTGGAATATTAGCTTCTATATCTGAATCCATTAAATATAAAGTAACTCTTCCAACATCAATTTTCCATATTTTTAAATATAATCTCTTTTTAGGCATATTTACATATACAAGTAAATCTTTTCCATTAACATCTTTAACTGGATATATTGGCAAATAATCTACATCAATATCTTTATATTCTTCTATTTGTTGACCATAACCATTTATCTTTTGATGGAAAAATCCTTTTTTGTATAAAAGACCAACTGCAACTAGTGGAATTCCTAAATCACTTGCAGATTTTAAGTGGTCTCCAGATAATACACCAAGTCCACCAGAATATATAGGTAATATTTGATCCAAACCATATTCTGCTGAAAAATATGCAATTAAATCATTTTGGTTATCTGGGTAATTTTTTCTAAACCAAGTGTTTTTACTATTCATATAGTTATGAAAATTTTCTACAATTTTATCATAATCTTTTAGAAATTCTAAATCTTCTGTAATTTTTTCTAATTTATCTTGTGAAACAAGTTTTAGGAACTTAACAGGATTTTTTCCTACAGTTTCCCATAAATCTCCATCAATTTGTTTAAACAGTCTTAAAAAGTCTGTA
>CALXJR010000093.1 GCA_944388675.1 uncultured Clostridia bacterium | reverse complement strand
AATTTATCTGCACCTTGTGCAACTCTGTGTCCAATTCCATCTATTTCATCTAAACTTTTAATTGTATTGAATTTAGGATCTAATAGTTTTTCTACCATAAAATCAATAGCTTCTTTATGATTTTTAACAGGATTATCAAATCTTATTTTTTCTCCATTTACTTTATGTGTTAAAAAAGATTGCTCACCTATTCTCTCATATGTTCCTTTTGCCATTACTTCTTCATTGTCCATATTAATTAATTGATATTTTAATGATGAACTTCCACAATTTAAAACTAATATTTTCATTTTAATCCTCCTATATAATTATTTTTTTAAAAGCTCAGCTGTATCTCTTGCAATCATTAATTCTTCATTTGTTGGTACGACCCAAACTTTTACTTTTGAGTCTATAGAAGATATTTCTTCTTCTTTGTTTCTTGCTTCTTTATTTTTTTCTTCATCTAAGATTACTCCCATAAATGTAAGATGGCTACATATACCAGCTCTTGATATTGGACCTTTTTCTCCAACTCCTGCTGTAAATGTTATTACATCAACACCATTCATGCTCACAGCCATTTTTGCAATGTATTGTGCTATTATAAAGTCATATTCTTTTAAAGAAGATATTGCTCTTTCATCACCTTGTGCAATTGCTCTTTCAACATCTCTATTATCTTCAGAAATTCCAGATAAAGCAAGAAGTCCCGATCTTTTATTTAATATAAATTCCATTTGTGATGGATTCATATTTTCTTTTTCCATTAAATATGTTACAACAGATGGATCTAAGTCTCCTGAACGTGTTCCCATTGCAACACCGCCAAGTGGTGTTAATCCCATTGTTGTGTCTACACTTTTGCCTCCTTGTATTGCACATAAACTTGCTCCTTGACCAATATGGCAATTAATTATTTTTAAATCTTCTAAAGGTTTATTTAGAAGTTCAGCAATTCTATGTGATACATATTTATGAGATGTTCCATGGAATCCATATTTTCTTATTCCATATTTTTCATAATATTCATATGGTATTGGATATAAATATTTTTCTTTTTCCATTGTTTGATGGAAAGCTGTATCAAATACTGCAACATTTGGCTTTCCAGGAAGATTTTTCTCACAAGCTTTTATACCTTGTAAATGTGCAGGGTTATGTAATGGTGCAAATTTAACAGCATTTTCTATTCCCTGTTTTACTTTATCATCTATTATAACTGCTTCTGCAAATTGCTCACCACCATGAACAACTCTATGTCCTATTCCATCTATTTCATCTAAACTTGAAATAACAGGGTATTTAGGGTCTGTAAATTGTTTTAATACAAATTTAATAGCATCACTATGGTCTCTTGCTATAACATCATATCTGTATTTTTCACCATTTACTTTATGAGTTACAAAAGAATCATAATGTCCTATTTTTTCAAAATAGCCCTTACAAAGTACTTTTTCTGTATCCATGTCTAGTAATTGATATTTAAGGGATGAACTCCCACAATTTAAAACTAAAATTTTCATATTTTCTCCATTCTTATTTTATATTTTGAGCTTGAACTGCTGTAATTGCAACAACTCCAGCAATATCTTTACTTGAACATCCTCTAGATAAATCGTTTACTGCTCTAGAAACTCCTTGGCATAATGGTCCATAAGCTTCTGCATGGCCAAATCTTTGTGTTAATTTATAACCTATATTTCCAGCATCTAAATCTGGGAATATTAATATATTTGCTCTTCCTTTTACAGGACTTCCTGGTGCTTTTCTTTCTGCAATTTCTGGTATTATTGCAGCATCTAATTGTAATTCTCCATCACATATTAATTCAGGCTGTTTTTCTTTTAATAAATTTGTAGCTTCTATTACTTTTTCTGTTAATGGTGAATGTGCACTACCATGTGTTGAATATGAAAGCATTGCAACTCTAGGTTCATTTCCTATAAGTTCTCTAAAGCTTTCTGCAGAAGATATAGCAATTTCTGATAAAGCATCTGCGTCTGGATATTCATTTAAACCACTATCTGCAAAAATAAACACTCCATCTTCTCCATATTCTTTATCTGGAAGTACCATTACAAAAAATGCAGATACAAGTTTTGTTCCAGGTGCTGTTTTTAAAATTTGAAGTGCTGGTCTTAATGTGTCTGATGTAGCATGGCATGCACCAGATACAAATCCATCTGCATCTTTTTCTTTAACCATCATTGTAGCAAAATATCTACTATTATTCATTAAAAGTTCTTTTGCTTGGTCTAAAGTCATGCCTTTATTTTTTCTTAATTCATATAAATCATTTGCATATTTACTAAAATTGCTGAAAGTTTTTGGATTAATTATTTGCGCTCCTGTTAAATCTATGTTGTTTTTTTCTGCAAGATCATTTACTTCTGCTGGATCTCCAATTAAAATTATATTTGCAAATTCTTCTTTTAGTACAATTTGAGCTCCTTCTAAAGTTCTCACATCTTCACTTTCTGGTAGTACAATTGTTTTAATATCTTGTTTTGCTCTTTGTTTAATTTTTTCTATAAAAGACATTTTATACCTCCTTTAAAAATATCTTTGAACCACTAGTAATTATATATTCAAAAGGTAAAAAGTACAATATTTGAATAACATAATTCTAAATATTTTATTTTTATAGTTACAATATATATTTTCTAATTAATTTTATATATTATTGAAGAGCTTTAAAATGCCAATAGAGCCCAAATTCTGGGCTCTATTGGCTGGTTAAAAGTATGTAACTTATGATTTTAGCGGATAATCAGGTCTTCTTTATCTGGACCTGTTCCAATTAAAGAAACATTAACACAAGTTAAAGTTTCAATTAAATGGATAAATTGTTTTGCCTCTCTAGGCAATTGGTCAAAAGTTTTGCATTTTTCTTGTGGCATAATCCAAGGTTTAAGGTACTGATAGATTGGCTTAACATTTTCGGAATCCATAGGCATGTAGCTAATTGTATGTTCATTTATTTTATAGCCTACACACACTTTTATACTGCCTAGAACATTACCAATTGCACCAATTGTATCAATATGTGTTATGGCAAGTTTGGTAATGGAGTTTTCAAAAACTGCGTTTTTAAGCTGTACCAAATCAAGCCATCCATAACGCTTAGGTGCTCTTAAACCTATTTCGTTTTCATTTGCAAAGTTTGCAAAAACTTTACGAGTTCTTCCTTTAACTTCTGTAATAAATGGTCCTTTTGCTGTTATAGTATTATAGGCTTTTGCAACACCTACAATTTCTTTAACATTTAATAAACCAATACCAGCAGAAGAAATAAGGCTGGAAGAGCTACAAGAAAACGGCAGAACAAATTGATTTTCGCCTTTCACAATATCTAAACCATAGGAGCCAGAACCTTCTACAACAATTTTCAAATCAGAGTAGAGAATTCTGTTAATAACGCTTTGCACTTCCCTAATATAAAAGTGAAGCCTTAATCTATAATTTTGACAAAGAGCAGACATTTCTTCTGTTAGTGCTTCGATTGAAACTTCTCTTTCTCTTTTGGTACTATATAGCTGACTATATTCGTCAATAAAATCTTGTGGAAGAGTTTGTAGTTCTTCTTTGATTCTGTACCAGTTTCCATGGAGAATGTCAATCATGCGAACACCAACATTTCTTGTATTAGATGCATACGAAGATTCCAAGCCATCCAAAGCTTTATTAGTAGGCTTTGGTTTTAGACTTTCATAATAAGCATCTAGTTTCTTGTGGTATGGCAGAACAACAAGTGCTTTTTCAGAAATCATTAGATTCTGTCGAGATATAAGAACTCCTAAATCTCTTAATAAATCAATTTCATTTATAAGTACTTGTGGATCTATTGCCATACCGGGCCCAAGAATGCAAATTGTATTTTTATTCATAATTCCAGAAGGAATTATTTTTAATTTGCTTTTACATTCTTTGCCATCAACTGCTTGGTTAAACGAACATCCTCCTGTAGACCGAACAATCAGTTTTGCATCAGAAGATTCATAGCTAGAAATTTTACTTTTGCCTTCGTCTCCATATTGCAAGCCAACTATTTCAGTTACAACAGGATTAACTAATTTCATAAGTTCACCCCATTTCAAAATGTTATGTTACATAACTTTACCAATACATTATTATAATACACAAACGGCTATTTTTCAAGCATATTTAGCCTTGTGTTTCTTTTTTGTACATGATATAATTTCAAAGAGGTGTAAAATGATTTTAAAATATGTAAAAAATGCAGATAAGTATTTAACTGTAAGACAAGTAATAAACGAATATTTTCATATTTCATCAAGACTATGTTTAAAGCTTAAGAAAAGTAAAAAAATATTACTAAATGGCTTACCTACTTATATTGATAAAGAGATTTCAGATGGTGATGAAATAAGAGTTTTAATTGATTTTGAAGAAGATAATAGTAATATTCCAAGTACTAAAATGGATTTAAATAGTTTATATGAAGATGATTATTTATTGATAATAAATAAACCAGCAGGTATTCCTGTGCATCCTTCTATTTTGCATTATGAAGATAGTTTATCAAGTGGCGTAAAATATTATTTTGATAAAATAAATCTTCATAAAAAAATAAGACCAGTAAATAGACTTGATAATAACACAACAGGAATTGTTATTTTTGCAAAAAATGAATATGTTCATGATTTATTATCTAGACAAATGCAAAATAAAGAATTTAAAAAAGAATACATTGCTATTTGTGAGGGGCATTTGGAAAATAAATCTGGTACAATAAATGTACCTATTGCAAGAAAAGAAAATAGTATTATAGAAAGATGCATTAATCCTGATGGAGATATTGCAATTACTCATTATAAAGTTATAAAAGAGTTTGTAAAAAATGATATAAAAATGTCTGAATTATTAATAAATTTGGAAACAGGAAGAACACATCAGATAAGAGTACATTTAGCTTATATTGGGCATCCAATTGTAGGAGATTCTTTATATGGGAAAGAGTATTCATTAATTTCTAGACAAGCATTACATGCATATAAAGTTTATTTTAAGCACCCTATAACAAATAAAAATATGGAAATAACAGCAGAAATTCCTAAAGATATTGTATCATTAATTGATTAAAAGCGGAAGAAAAATCTCTTTCGCTTTTTAATTTTCATAAATTAAGTAAATCTATAAGCCGGGTTCTGTCTTGAACGGCCATTTATCTAGTACATATATTACTATATGTCTCAAGCCACC
>CALXJR010000092.1 GCA_944388675.1 uncultured Clostridia bacterium | reverse complement strand
TTATAAAGAATAGAGGCGTACAATTGCAAGTAGAAGGACAAATAGTAGATATAATATATAAAAACGAAATAAATAGTTATACAGTTGCTACATTTGAAACAATAGAAGGAGAGGAGCTTACTATTGTAGGGTATTTACCATTTGTAAATCAGGGGGATAATCTAAAAATTACTGGAAATATGGTAACTCATCCTGATTATGGAGAACAATTAAAAGTACAAACTTTTGAAAAAACCATGCCCAAAACAAAAGAAGCATTAGAAAAATATTTAGCAAATGGAAACTTTAAAGGAATAGGTCCTGCGACTGCAAAGAAAATTGTAAATACATTTGGAGAAGATACAATAAATATAATAAAAACAGATCCACAAAAACTTACACAAATAAAAGGAATAAGTAAAGAAAAAGCACTAGAAATTGCAGAACAATTCATAGCAAATTGGGAAATTTGGCAAATTGTTGGCTTTTTAGATCAATTTGGAATAGGTCCTCAAAGTGCAGAAACTGTGTATAAAAAACTTGGAGAAAATGCATTAGAGAAAATAGGAGAAAATCCATACATATTAATAGATGTAGCATCAAAAGTAAATTTTGAAAAAGTGGATAGTATTGCTCTAAAATTAGGTATAGAACCAGATAATTATACAAGAATAAGAAGTGCAATAAAATATGGATTAGAAAGGATAGGACTTAATGGACATTCAACAGTATTATATGATAATTTATTAAAATTTGTACAAGACTTATTAAAAATAGATGTAGACAATATAGAAGATGCATTAATAAATATGAAAGCAAAAGAAGAGATAATAATAGAAGAAAGAGATGATGGAAAAGAATGGGTTTATGCAAAACCATTCTATGAAGCAGAAAAAAACATTGCAGAAAGATTGATAAGTCTAAGAAATTCAGAAAATATTAAATATATAAATAATTTAAAAAAAGACTTGAAACAAATAGAAAAAGATATCAATATAGAATTATCGGAAAAACAACGTGAAGCAATAGAAAGTATAAATGATAATAATGTATGTATAATAACAGGTGGACCAGGTACTGGAAAAACAACAATTATAAAAGCAATAATAGAAATATATAAAAAACACGGTATGAAGCCTGTACTATGTGCACCAACAGGAAGAGCAGCAAAAAGAATGACGGAAACAACTGGAGAAGAAGCAAAAACATTACATAGACTTTTAGAACTTGCAGGAATATCTGATGATAATGAAAACTTTAATACAGACTTATTAGTAACACCAATAGATGGAGACATAATAATAGTAGATGAAGCATCAATGCTTGATATGTTTTTAATGAATTATTTATTAAAAGCAATATATAAGGGAACAAAACTAGTTTTAGTTGGAGATATAAATCAACTTCCATCAGTAGGACCAGGAAGTGTACTAAAAGATATTATAGAATCTAATCAAATACATACAATAACATTAAATCAAATATTTAGACAAGCTGCAAAAAGTAAAATTATTGTAAATGCACATAGAGTAAATGAAGGACAAAACTTTATATCAGGAAATATAAAAGAAACAACCATTGATGATGAAAACATTGAATTATTAGATGACTTCTTTTTTATTAAGGAAAACAATCCAGAAAAAATACAACAAACAATAATAAGCTTATGCAAAGGAAGATTGCAAAATTACGGCAATTATGACTTCTTTAATAATATTCAAGTAATTACTCCAACTAAAAAAGGAAAACTTGGGACAAAAGAATTAAATATATTATTACAAAACGAACTAAATCCATCAGAAGAAGATAAAAATGAAAGAAATTTTGGAGAAATAGTATTTAGAGAACAAGATAGAGTAATGCAAACAAAAAATAATTACAATATATTGTGGGAAAAAGAAAATGAAAGAGAATTCAAGAAAGAACTAGGTAATGGTATTTTCAATGGAGAACTAGGAAGAATAGATAAAATAAATAAAGAAGACAAAACAATAAGAGTAAAATTTGATGATGGTAAAGTTGCAACATATGAAAGCACAGATTTGGACCAAATAGAACATGCATATGCAATAACTGTACATAAATCTCAAGGAAGTGAATTTGATGTTGTAATATTAGTTGCAGGTCAAGCAGCACCAATGCTTCTTACGAGAAATTTAATTTATACAGCAATGACAAGAGCAAAAAAATTGCTAATAATAATAGGAAGTAAAAGTGTAGTCGATTATATGATACAAAACAACACAACAAAACATAGAAATACAGGATTAAAATATAAATTAGAACAAATAGGGGGATAAATAAAAACACCCTCTATTTTTGATTATAATATAAAGAAAGGAGAAAAAATTAAAGATAATATATTAGAAAAATTAATAAATCTTATTTATCCACCAGTGTGTGCTTTTTGCTCAAAAATAGACAAAAATTATTTATGCGAAAAATGTAGAAATAGCTTAGAAAAGCTAGAAAAAATGCATATTGATAAATACAAAAATAAATATTTTAATGAGCATATTTATTTGTTTAAATATGAAAATTTTATTAGAGAAAAAATACTAGCATATAAATTTAATGATAAACCATATTATTATAAAACATTTGTAAAAATTTTTATTACAAACAAAAAAATGTGTGACATTTTAAAAACTTATGATATAATAATTCCAGTTCCAATTCATAATAAAAGAAGAAAGGAAAGAGGTTATAATCAAACAGAATTAATAGCAAAAGAATTATCAAAAAATTTTAATAATTTAAAATATATGAATATTTTAACTAAGAACAAAAATGCAAAGCCTCAAAGTACATTAAATAAAAAACAAAGAATAGAAAATTCTAAAAATGTATATGGAATAAAAGAAAATATAGAAATAAAACAAAAGAAAATTTTAATATTTGACGATATATATACAACAGGCTCAACTGCAAATGAGTGTGCCAAAATTTTAAAAGAATGTAAAACTAAAAAAATTGGGATATTAACAATTGCAAAAGACTAAAATTAGAAGGGAGAATTGAATGGACGATTTAGTAGAAAGCATATTAGATTATATTAGAGCAGATTACACAGACTATGCAATAATGATAAATGGTGAGTGGGGAAGCGGAAAAACTTATTTTTGGAATAATAAAATAAGAAACAAAATTGAATCAATGCAAATAAATGGAAAAAAGTACACTACTATTTATATGTCTTTATATGGAATATCTAACTTAGAAGAAATTAGTAAAAAAATATTTATAGAAACAACTCAGCTTATGGATAAAAATCTTAAAAAATATATGGATTCTAAAGGAGAAAAAGTAATACCTGAATATGCAAAAACAGGATTAGACATGGCAAATTTCTTTGGTGTAACTCAAAATGGAGACAAAATAGATTATGAAGAATTCTTCTCAACAGAAGACAAAGTTTTATGTTTTGATGACCTAGAAAGAGCTAATGTAGATGTTATAGATATATTAGGATATATTAATAATTATGTTGAACATGACCATATAAAAACTATAATAATATGTAATGAAAAAGAGTTATCTACAAAACTTAAAAGTAGCAATATAGAAATGAAAACATTTATTGCAACATATTTATTAGATAAAGAAAACAAATTAAATATAAAAACAGATGAACCAATGGTAGAGCGTATTCAAGATACAATTGAATATGTGTTTGATAAAGCAAATGACTATGAAAGGATAAAAGAAAAATTAATTGGAGAAACATTTGAATATGCTCCTGAATTTACCTATATAATTAATGGACTATTAATGAGATATGAAAGATATCCAGAATTAATAAGATTTTTAAGAACAAATTCAAATTTAATAACATCAACATTTAATAAAAGTGGTACAAGAAACTTAAGAATATTAAAACATGCATTAAATGATTTTAAGAAAATATTTGACATGGTAAATCAAAGTTATCCAAACACCAATAATAGAGTATTACAAACAATGCTTATATTTACAATAGCAATATCTTTTGAAATAAAAGCAGGAAAAGTTACAAAAGACAAATTCAAAAACATTATGAATAATGAGGAATATAGGGCAATACTTGTTTCTTCTAGAGTGTTTATGGATAATAGACAGTTCTATATAAAAGAATTTGATAACACTTATTATTACAACTTCAAAGCAGACTATAGATTCTTTAAATTCATAGAAATATATGTACGTACTAGAATATTTGATATGAAAGTATTTAAAGATGATATGGAAGTAATTAGAAATACAGTAGATACGGACAAATTACCAGGTTATAAAAGACTTTTAACAGAAGAATATTGGAAAATAACAGATGACCAATTTCCAGGTGTTATTGAAGAAGTATTAAATGATGTAAAAAATGGTAGTATAAAACCTATTGAAATTGTAAAAATATTTGCATATTTCAGATATTTTGTAGAAAACAATTTAATTGATTATGATATAAAAACATTGGAGAGTGTATTCTTAAATGGCATTAATATTGCATCAGTAAACTCAGAATATTGTGATGATGCAGAAGAAGAACTTTCTCAAATTTCAACAGAAGATTCTGGACCAGAAATGAAAAATATAATAGATAGATTCTATGAGATAAATGCACAATTAAAAGATAAAATGTATAAAGAAAAAGCAGATGAGCTATTTAAGTGTATACCAATGAAAATGGAAGTATTTTATGATAAATTTGCAAAAGAATGCAATACAATTCCAATTTTCAAATATTATGACCCATTCCAAATGTTCCAAAGACTATCATGTGCAAGCAATGAAGATATAGTAACAATTAGAGAGATGCTTGCAGAAAGAGCAAAACATCATAAAGAAGAAATTAAGCCAGAAATGGATAATATAGCAAAATTAAAATTAATAATGGAAAACTATGTAGATGGTAAAAAGCCAACTATAAAAACAGTTATGATAGAAGAATTTGCAGAAGAATTAGATAACATATTAAATAGTTATAAAGAAGATAATAACAATGAAGTTACTGCTTCAGAGTAATTTAATAAATTTATATATTTGCATAACTATCTTCTAAGAATATAGAAAAAATGTATAATTTTTTCCTTATTTGTAATAATAAGAAGTATAAAAGATTTTTATTATAAATGAGGAGGAAAGAAATGAAGGCAACAGGAGTTGTAAGAAGAATAGATGATTTGGGAAGAGTTGTAATTCCAAAAGAAATAAGAAGAACATTAAGAATAAAAGAGGGAGACCCTTTAGAAATATTTACAGA
>CALXJR010000091.1 GCA_944388675.1 uncultured Clostridia bacterium | reverse complement strand
ATGCAGTGGTTTAAAGTTCCAGAAAAAATATATTTTGAAGCAGGATCAATACAATATTTAGAAAAAATGCCAAATATAACAAGAGCATTTATAGTAACAGATCCTGGAATGGTTAAATTAGGATATGTAGATAAAATTCTTTATCACTTAAGAAATAGAAGAGAATATGTACATTCACAAATATTCTCAGAAGTTGAAGCAGATCCATCTTTTGATACAATAAAAAAAGGTGTTGACCAAATGAATGAGTTTAAACCTGATGTAATAATTGCATTAGGTGGAGGAAGCCCAATTGACGCAGCAAAAGGTATGTGGCTATTTTATGAGCATCCAGATGCAGATATAGAAGGAATGAAACTTAAGTTTATGGATATACGTAAGCGTACATATAAATTCCCTAAATTAGGTGAAAAAGCACAATTAGTTGCAATCCCAACAACATCTGGTACCGGTTCAGAAGTTACATCTTTTGCAGTATTATCAGATAAACATAATAATAGAAAATATCCATTTGCAGATTATGAGTTAACACCAAATGTTGCAATAGTTGACCCAGACTTAGTAATGAGTCTTCCAAAATCAATTACTGCAGATACAGGAATGGATGTATTAACACATGCATTAGAGGCATATGTTTCAAATATGGCATCTGATTATACAGATGGTTTAGCAGAAAAAGCAGTAGAACTTGTATTTAAGAATTTAAGAGAAGCATATAACAATGGAGATAATCAATACGCAAGAGAAAAAATGCATAATGCAAGTACAATTGCAGGAATGGCATTTACAAATGCTTTCTTAGGAGTATGCCACTCAATGGCACATAAGATAGGTGCAGAATTCCATCTTCCTCATGGAAGAATAAATGCAATTTTACTTCCATATGTAATTAGATATAATGGAGTAAGAAATCCAAGTAAATTTGTATCTTTCCCTAAATATGAATATTATATTGCAGATAAGAAATATGCAGATATTTCAAGAAGAATGGGATTTAAAGCAGATACAGATGAAGAAGGAGTAAATTCATTAATAACAGAAGTAAGAAAACTTGCAGATGATTTAAATATTCCAAAATCATTTGAAGAGACAGGAATTGATGAAACAGAATGGATGGCAAAAGTAGATGAACTTGCAGATAGAGCTTTCTCAGACCAATGTACAACAGCAAATCCAAGACTTCCATTAGTAGAAGAATTAAAACAAATATTAATAGATAGTTACTATGGAAAAAATATATAAAATATGTTATAATAAATATGTTGTGATTTTTTTCACAAAAATTTTTAGAAAGGATGATTTTGATGGCTGATAGCTTTCAGAAGCCTACTGAAGTAATGGAAACTCTGAAATCTGATGAAGATTACAAAAAACTTCATCAGGAAGTCGAGAAAATCCATGAAACAGCATTCTTCTGTTTCCAGGCTCTCTGGGACTTAAGAGATAAGTTCATTCGGGACTGCATTCAAATAAAAATTGAATTGCTAAAACCGGATGAGTTTGAACTCTTACGTCCACTTGCACAGCAGTTCAAGGAGTATATCCAGAACTTCTTGCGAGATGAAAACGTCTTTAGTGATAAAGACGGCTGGAGAAAAGTTCGCAGTTGGGTAGAACAGGTCTTGGAAGACCTGGAAGAAACCAACGATATTTTGAACCAGTGTTTTCGGAAAGAATAAATCAAAAACATCTAAAAAAAGGTAAAACCTTTTCCTCTTTCGAGGCATGCATATGCCAAGAAAGGGGTTTTATTTATATAAATCGTCCCCAATTTGGTATGACCCTTTTGGGGCAAATTATATTATCCTGGAAAAATACTTAAAAATGTGTTATAATTATATCTAGTAGCTCAATTAGAGTTGCAAATTTTTAGAAAGGAGATGTTAAAAATGGCTGTGCCTAAAAAGGTAACAACCATGCTAGAGTCTGGTGCTTTTATTGCGACTCCAATTCTGAAGAAAGAAGTAGCAGAACTTGAAAAGCTGCTTCGTCAAATGCAAGATGCGTTGTACGAAGAAGACGAGGATTTCGCAAAGGCATACTTGTGTGCCAAGGCTAAAAAGCTTGGCGAGTTCCGAGTTCTTGCTGAAAACGCAAGCACGATTTCTCACAGAATCAATGAATACTGCGACGGTGGTTGCTCGAAAGAGGAACTTCGGCGTTGGATTGAGATTCTGATTGAGGATCTCAAAGAGGCTAGCAAAATGCTTTCCTAACATCTCGGCTAAAAAAGGTAAGACCTTTCCTCTTGCAAGAAGCAGTGTAACTTGCAAGAGGTTTTTTATTTGTAAAATAATTGCAAAATTCGACAAATAGTGATATACTTAATCAAGTGTAGGTATAGACCACTGTATAAATACATGATGAGAGGATGATATTATGGAAAAAAGTGTGTGTACTGTGGTAAGAAAATACCAGAATTCTGAGGAGATAAAACAATTGCAGAGTGAGGTAAAGCTTGCTTGCACAATTCTGAATAAACTTTCAGAATTGTTCTGGAATGCAACTTCTCAGGAAATCGTAGAGTACATTTCACACACGGAAAATCAATTTTCTCAATTCAAGCTTATAGAAGAAAAAACAGAAGAGATTCAAAAACATCTCAAAGCTTTTTCGGAGGGAAAAGAGGAAATTGACGACACAAGGCTCTGGGTAGAACTTTTTGCTGAAGATTTTCGCAAAGCAGAAAGACAGCTTGCCTAAGAGCAAGATCCGCAAAAACATTAACCGTCCAATAAAACGTCATTTCAGTGCATCCCCGTTATATTTAATTAAATATAACGGGGAATTTTTAATGAAAAATATTGATTTTAAAATAATTTAAAATCGGTTTGTTGCTTAAAAAGTCTTGAAGAATATGTAATTATGTAGTAAAATACATATAGTTTTTATTTGAAAGTAAAGGGATATAAAATGGAAACAAGTTTAATAAAAATAGAAACTCCTTTGACAAAGAAAAAAATGTCAAAGGTAAAAAAAGTTGTCTTAATAATATTATTAGCAATAATAATTGCACTAATAAGTTTTATAATATATGAAAGAGCAACAGTAAATAACACATACTATATAGGAGAGAAAAATCTTCAAATACCGATATTTGTTTATCATAATTTAGTTGAAGATGAATCACAAATAGAATATGATTATATGCAAACAACTGTAGATATTTTTGAAAAGCAAATTACAACACTGATGAAACTAGGATATAAACCAATTACATATCAGGATTTAATAGACTACAAAAATGGTATAAAAGCTATACCAAAATGGAGTTTTATAATTACTTTTGATGATGGTTACACAGGAGTATATGATTATGCTTTTAAAATTGCTAAAAAATATAATATCCCAATGACATCATTTGCAATTGATGATATGGTTGGTAAGCCTGGTTATTACACATGGGAGCAAGCAAAAGAAATGCATGATAGTGGTTTAATATCAATTTATTCGCATGGATACACACATGAAAAATATGATGAAGAAAATGTTGATAAATTAGTATCTGATACACAAAAAGCATATCAAAATTTAGTAACAAATTTGCAAGATGAAGATTTGCTTAAAATATTTACATATCCATATGGTTTATATACAAGTGATGAAGAAGAAGCCTTAGAAAAGGCAGGATTTGTACAAAATTTAACAGACAATAAAGTAAACACAAGTAAAAATTTAGATTTATCTAGATTGCATAGAATGTATCCTTTGGATGATTCTGTATTTAAAATTTTGTTAAAAATTCAGTATAGAGTAATTAGATATAGTTAAAATTTTTTGAAAGGAAGGATAAAAATGAAAGTTAGTAAAGAAGAGTTATTACACATTGCAGATTTAGCAGACTTAAATATTAAAGATGAAGAAGTTGATAACTATTTAGAAAATTTACAAGATATTTTAAATTTCGCAGATGTAATAAACAATGCAAAAACAGAAGGTTTAGAAGAAACAATTGGTGCAAATGAAAATTGCAATGTTTTTAGAAAAGATGAAGTAAAAGAATTTGATAATAAAGACGGAATAATGAATATTGCACCAGAAAAGGAAAGAAACATGTATAAAATTCCAAAAGTATTATAGGGAGTATCAAATGAATAAAGAATTTTCAATGGTTACAATAGAATCAAATGTTGATAATCATAATCATTCAACAGGTTCTGACGGAAAGCAAAGTCCGCTAAGACTTTTGCTAAGAGCTGCTAAAAGTTTTAAGAATATAATATCTATAACAGACCATGATAGTGTAAGTGGTTATAAAGAATTAGAAGACTATATGCAAAAGGTTGTTGGTAAAACTAAGGCAGATGAAGGGTATAATCCAAGAGCTTTAGTAGATACATTAAAAAGTATAAAATTAATACCAGGTGCAGAACTTATAACTTCATACAATGGAGTAATTATAGAGGTTTTAGGTTTTGGAATAGATATAGATACTATGGCAGAAGAGATTAAAAATTTAAAGCAAACTGTTTCTAAAAAACCATATGAAAAGTTATATGAGGCATTTTCGAAAAAGATAGATGAACTTGGACTTGTATTTGATAAATCAAAGCTCGATGAAGCGTTTAATAGAATAATAGAAACAGGAAGAGGGGGAGTTGCAGGACCTTTTTATGAAGAAGTAATGAAGCACCCAGAAAACGAAAAACTTTTAAAGTATGAGGAAAATGGAGAAGTAAAAATGGCAGATACTTTAAAATTATTCATTAATAAACATTTATATAAAGCAGGTTCTCCATTTTTCGTAGATATGACGGAAACAAGACCAAAATATAAAGATACAATAGATGCTATTCATAAAGCTGGTGGACAAGCAATTCTTGCACATCCAGGAAGATATATGGATAAATTTGATGTTCTTGCAAATTTAGATGATATGATTTCATATGGTTTAGATGGATTAGAAGTATTTTATCCAGACCACCCATATGAGCTAAGACAAAAATTACTAGCAAAAGCAAGAGAGCATAATATTAAAGTATCTGGTGGAAGTGATGACCATAATGATGTTAAATATATAAATGGCAGAGCTCAAAGCTATAGGTATGAAACAGGAATAGTTAGCATTCCAGATTTGCCAGAAACAAAATGGATTCCTGAGTTTGCAGAAAAAGACAACTTTTTACAACGTTCAGATAAGGTTAGAACAGCAATACAAGAATTAGAACAAATAGCAGATAAAAGAGAAGAAAAACAAGAAGAAAAAGATGAAGAAAGATAGGTAATTAGGTATGGGAAAATTATTTGTAATAGATGGAACAGATGGTAGTGGAAAACAAACACAATTTGAAGAGTTAAAAAAGCAT
>CALXJR010000090.1 GCA_944388675.1 uncultured Clostridia bacterium | reverse complement strand
TGATATTTAAATTTTTCATCTATTACTCTAGGTTTTAAACTAGATACTGAAAATTCATCATTTAATTCGTCTTTATAGTAAATTATTTTTTTCTCCATTTTTCCTAGTAGATGTTAGCTTTTTAAGCTTTCATCTTGTCTCCTTCTTTTTTATTTAAAGTGCCGCGGGGAAATTTGCATTCCCCGCGGCATTGCCGGCGATGCTTCTGGCAGAATCAGGTTTGATCAGGGGTGTCGTTTTCGATTTTCGCTTCTGCAACACTAATCCTCACATAGGCACTACAGCCAATGTTTTCCTCATTTCCAACCAAAAAATCCACAAATTCCTCTCCACTTGCAATGGAAAGAAACACTTCTTGAGCATTCACAATACGATTCCATTTTGCACTCCAGCAGTAGGCTTCTCCACCGAAGATTCCTCCGCTAATGTAGAAGGCATTAGGAATACCCGCGAATTGTTTTATAAAATACTCCTCTCCTTCTTGGTTGATGATTTTGCTGCATCTAGCATTAAGTAAATCAAAAACTGTTGGCCGATCGCGTACATATTTGTCCTGAGGCTCGATTAACGGGATGTCCCAGAACTGGTGGTTTCTTACATCTGTCATACTAATCACCTTTCTAGTTTACTATCTGCTTAAAGCAAGACTAATTAATATTTTAACATAAAATAGCATATTTTTCAAGTTTACACCTGTTTCATTAATGGGGTTCTTAGCTACAGTTTATTTTTTCACATTTTCTTCACAAGAATATTCTAATGGTATTTTATAGAAGTCTTCATATACTTTTTTCCAAACTTCATAATTTTTGTTTTTCATTATTTCTGTGTTTTGTTTTTCATTTAAGTTTTCGTCTGGATATATTGGTTTTTCTATATTAATTGTATATTCTTGAACAGGGAATCCATCTTCTCCTAAAATATTGCTATCTTCCATTGTTATAAATATTGGGATAATTGGCACTTTATTTCTTGCTGCAAGTTTAAACCCACCATTTTTTAATGGCTTTGGTTTTCTATAATTCCACCATAAGCTTTGTTCTGGGTATATTAATATAAAATCCCCTCTTTTTAATATTGTGTCTACTGCTTTAACAAATTCTATCATTGTTCTTCTATTAGAACTTAAAGGAAGTGTATCACAGTTTCTAAAGAAGAAGCCGTATAAGCCTGGGAAATTTGTATAGTTTCCTTCTCTTATTACTTTATATAGCTTTTTATGTTTTGATACTCCAGATGTTCTAAATGCTTTTTCTATTGCAAATGAATCAAATGGGTTAAAATGGTTACATGTAAGCATTGCTCCAGATTTAACATTTTGTAAATTTTCTATACCATTTATTTTCTTTATTATTAACTTGTTTTCTTTTAGTAAGTCATTTAAAAATTTTTCTCCCATTTTATTTGCAAGTCTAGTTTTTATTTTGCTATAACTTTTCTTTTTTAAATAATCTACATTTTCTGGTGATAATACTACAGTTGGAGGATCATCTTCTACATCTATATCAAATTTTCCTTCTTTTTCTAGTTCTTCTATCTTTTTTAATACTTCTATTCTATCTTTTGATTTCTCTGTTTTTGTACTTGACGAATCTGAACCTAATGATAGATTTTTTAAATATTTATCTAATAATTTCTTTCTATCATCTCCAACACAATCTGCTTCTTTTTGGGCAAGTTCTCTTAATTTTTGCTCAGATTCTCTATCTCTAAATCTTTCTTCTTCTGTATAATTTTCTTTTGTTGCTATTATATCATTATAAAATTCTGTTTTTTTAGCATATTCCCAGAAGAACTCTTTATATAACACATCTTCAAAGTGCCATGGTTTACATGCAAAGTTAAAATGTAATATTTTTATATCTTCATCTTTTATTTTATCATTAGGAATAGGCATCCTATCCCAAGCAACACTAAGTAGTTTTACTCTACCTTTGCACAATCTATTTAAGTAATCTTGATCTTGTGCTACAGAGAATTTTATTGTACTTAATAAATACACAAATTTTTCTTGAAAATTAAATTTTCTTAATTGGTCTAAATTCATTAACAATACACCAGCATTAAAATAATGCTTATAATCTGATACTCCTACTACTTTTTCTACATAGTCTTGAAATACTTTATTACTTTGTATAATATCATCTGGAGCTGCTGCAACTAAATTGTCTCCCATATTAATATTATATAAATTTGCAATATCATCTAATATTACTATATCACTATCTAAGTATAAAACCTTATTATATTGAGGATATAGCTCTGGTAAAAATAATCTAAAATATGTTGTATTTGTATAATAATCACGTGTATATAATTTATCTTTTACTTTTTGAAGATAGTAATTTAAGTCTACAAATTCTATGCTTATATTGTCTGCTTTGTATTTTTCTATTTTTTTCTTATTTTCACTACTTACATCTGTGTGTAATATTTTTATTAAATAGTAGTTGTCTTTTGATGAATGTTCTACTAAAGACTCTATAGCTACAGCCAAAAAAGGTATGTATCTATCATCAACTGCAAATACTACTTTTACTGCGTCAGTTGCATCAAGCATCTATCTTTTCCCCCTCTTGTTCGTTCTCCAAATATTGTTTTTTCCATTCCACATATTCATTTAAATCTTCTTCAAATGAATAGCATCTTAGAACTTTGTGTACTTCTTCTATTTGCCATTGTTTAAAGTTTTCTATACGTGGATATGGGTATAGTAATAATCTTTTACAAAAATGACAAATCACTGTATCCTTTTTGTTAAATTTAGATTGTTCATTATAAATCCTTGGAAGAAGTAGTTTTTTAGTAGTTGACCAATAAATTGCGTCTTGGTCAGCAAATAACAACTTCCTTGTTTTTATCAAGTTACGTGCTTTTTCTAATAACTTTGTTTCTTTTATTTTCTTCATATTTAATAATAACATTCCTGCATTAACATAGTCTGGTCTTATTATTTTAGAACCATATTTTTCTCTTACTGCAGCATATTCATAATTTGATATACCTATGTTATATAAATTAGATATATCTTTTGCAACCATCATATCTATATCTAAGTATAATAATTTGTCTGGAATATTTTCTACTAAATCTGCTAAAAGTCTTAATAATGTATATGGTGTGCAATATGCTGTTTCATTTTTACATTTTCCAAATTCTTTTTCATATAGAGATGTTACATCTATTTTTATTACATTATTATTTGGATTTTTAGACTTTACAACTTTATTTAAAAACTCTATCTGAAAATCTGTTATTGGTGTATATTCTGGTTTTATTCTTGATACATCCATTGTGAATATGTAACATGTAACATCTTCTTTTGTCTTATTTGTAATTGATATAAGTTCTGTTAATGCTCCATCAAAAACTTTATAATTTCCACATAAAAGTAAATTTATCATTTTATCCCCTTACAACTTTTTACTATGTGCTACATTATACTCCTAATTATTGTTTTTTTCAACATTTATTTTATGTTTGTGCCAATCTTAGTTATTGCTTGTAAACCACTTTTCATAACTAATTTTCTTAAAATTTTATTATACATAAATGGTCTTTTTAAGATTTTTATTTTAAGCTTTAATCTTATTTTTAGAGTCTTTCTATGATATTGTTTGTTGCTATTTAATAATTTCTTATTTAATACTTCTGCTAAGATATAAGCACTTTCCATAGCATAACTTATTCCCTCTAGTGAACTTGAACTTATCATTCCTGCAGATTCACCTATTAAATAAATATTGTCTTTTCCTGTAAATGTAGAATGCCAAGTATTTGTTAAATATACAAAACATCCTTCTCTTCTATACAATTTTTCTTTGCTAAATTTATAACCCTTTTTTAATAACTCTTCTTTTAATTTTTCAAATCTTTGGTCACAGTTATCTTCTGGAAAAGCTCCACCTACTATAAAATAATCATCTTTAGAAATAGTCCAACTGTATGAATCTGTAAGTTTACTGTCAAAAATTGAAGTATATACTGGCGACTGTTCTTCGTTTTCATACCATTCTTGTATAGATACATATCTTTTTATTTTATGTTTTTTATCAATTGTATTTCTTACTATCGAATTTGCTCCATCTGCTCCAATTACTACTTTTGCTTCTTGCGTATAAATTTTATTTTCTTTTTCATATTCTATTTTATATCCTTCATCTATTTTTGTTATTTTTCTACAAGTTGCTTTATTTATTATATCTACACTTGTTGGAATTAATGATATAAGCCATTTATCAAATTTAGCCCTGTCCATATTAAGATAAAATCTTTGATAATATCTTTCCAAATTATTATCTAAATCTATTGTTCTTACAGAAAATATTTGAGGGTTTACTAATACTTCTTTTGGAAGACATAAATTAAAACTTGCTAAAATCTTTTGAGCATCTGGTGATAAAAGCCCTCCACAGCATTTTCCCCTATTTTCTATTTTTCTATCTAATGCAAGTACTTTGTATTTTTTACTTAAAAGCCTAGCAATTGTAGCTCCTGCAGGTCCTAATCCTATTATTGCAATATCATACATTTAAAATTTCCTCCAAATTATTTTTTAGTATTTTATCACATAATAAGATTATTGTCTAATTATTAACTTCTGAAGAACAAAAGCAGTAAATATAAGATTATTTGCCAAGATTTACATAAATTGACTTTTGGTAGTAATTTTGGTAAAATGTTATTATAAGCTCTTGCATATGGCTATAAATATGCAATGTTCGTTCTCCACACACTGCAACTGCACTCACGGGAGGTAATAAAATGTGCAATCAAGAGAATAAGGATAGCATTTCAGTCGAAGAGTTTGCAAAAATACTGGAAACAAAAACAGACTCTATAGACAAGTTTGTAAATTTCATTGAAGGTCCTGATGTTCCAGAAGAGTACAAAGAGATGCATCATAAGTTTATTTTATCGATGTTCAATTTTGAGAAAAAAGCCCTATATGCTTATAAAACAATTCATAAAGCAGTAACGGCCCAAAATGTTGCTATTTTAGCTTCCGATATTAGGCAATTTGTTCAGCAAAAGTATGGCAAAGATGTCGTATTACTGGTAGAAAGTAATACAACATCTGCCATCACGGCATACGAGGAAGCTTTGAATGAAGCACGAGAAGCAGTTATATGTTTCATCATGGCATATGACAATGTTATTAAGACACGAGAGCAAATACCGGCAGAGTTATATCATGTGTTCATCAAAATGGCTCTTAGATAATGCAACTTTTCCCTTGAAGCCGGCGGAAGGCAGTCCCACTTAGGGGCTGCCTTCCGCCGTTTTATTTTTATTCATAATCTACTGTTATATATGCACTTCCTAAAAAGTTATTTGTTTCTATTT
>CALXJR010000089.1 GCA_944388675.1 uncultured Clostridia bacterium | reverse complement strand
AATGTAAGCATTTGGAGAAATTTTTTTTTTTTTTTAATTGGAAGTAATAGAATTTAAAGAAATATCGTTACATTCTGTTAAAGTATTATTAATATTATTTGTTACATTTTCAAAAGAAAGTTTCGTAGGTTCTTCTTCCGAAGGTTTATTAAAAGTAGAAATTATAACAAAGGTTAGACAACTTAATAGAATTAGCGTAAATATAATAATAAAAATTAAAATTTTTTTATTCATAACAACCTCTCAATTCTTTAATATTAGTATTTCCAAAATTTACTTTTTTATACAATGAATACCTTTAAATAATTGAAATTTAGGTATGTAAATGTTATAATTAAAATGTAGAAAGAAAGGTTTTTAATATGAAATATAGAAAGTTAATGTTTGGCTTAATAATAGCTTTTTGTATATTTGCGGTTATTTCAGCAATATATGAGCAAATTGAATTAAGTAGTCAAAAAGATAAAGTTGATACTAGTACAATTTTAGAAAATCAAAAATCACAAGAAACTCTTAAAAGAGAGTTTAATGCTTTATTTAATAATGCTATAAGTTTAAACAATTATGACACAAGCAAAATACAGAAAATAGATTCAAGTAAAGAAATTGTATATTCTGCATATGATATACAAAGAAATGAGGAAAATAAATATGAAGTTGATATTCATTTACCAGTAGTAAATATTAATAATGAAACAGCTTCTAAATTTAATCAAAGTACTCAAACAATCTTTGCAGATAAAGCAACAGAAGTTTTGTCTAATGAAAACGATTATACAATAGTTTATAATGTTACATATACTGGATTTGTAAATGGTGATATTTTATCATTAATTATTAAATCTACTTTAAAAGAAGGAACTAATGCTCAAAGAACAATTGTACAAACTTACAACTACAATTTAGAAACTGAAAAAGAAGTTACTATTAATGATGCAATTGTAGCAGTAGGAGCTGATTCTGCTAAAGTTACAGATAAAATAAAAGCAATAATTAATCAAGCAATAAAGGAAGCAAATAGTATTCAAGTTTCTGGATATGCAACTTTTCAAAGAGATATAAATAGTGATATATATAAACTAGAGAATGTAGATACTTTCTATATAGGACCTGACTCAAAATTATATATTATATTTGCTTATGGAAATAATGACTTTACATCAGAAATGGATATAATTGATATATAAAAAATAGAATTCTTAAATGTCTATATATGGAAAATTTATAAAATAAAGGAAAAGAGCAAAAGATTATGGCAAAGAATTTATTAATAACAGAGAAACCATCAGTAGCAATGGAATTTGCAAAAGTTTTAAATATAAATACTTCAAGAAAAAATGGTTATTTAGAATCAAATGATTGGATAATTACTTGGTGTGTTGGTCATTTAGTAACAATGTCTTATCCAGAAAAATATGATGAAAAACTAAAAATGTGGAGACTAGATACTTTACCTTTTATTCCAAAAGAGTATAAATATGAAGTAATTCCAAATGTTGAAAAACAATTTAATATTATAAAATTATTACTAACAAGAGAAGATGTATCTACTATATATGTTGCAACTGACTCTGGAAGAGAAGGAGAATATATATATAGACTAGTTGACCAAATGATTGGAGTTCATGGAAAAGATAAAAAAAGAGTTTGGATAGATTCACAAACTGAAGAAGAAATAAAAAGAGGAATAAAAGAGGCAAAAGAATTAGATGAATATGATAGTTTGGCAGATAGTGCTTATTTAAGAGCAAAAGAAGATTATTTAATTGGAATTAATTTTTCAAGATTACTTACTATAATTTATGGAAGAAGAGCTGCAAGAGAATTAGATCAGGATAGAATTTCTATTTCTGTTGGTAGAGTTATGACTTGCGTTTTGGGTATGGTTGTTTCTAGAGAAAGAGAGATTAGAAATTTTGTTAAAGTTCCATATTATAAAATAATAGGAAAATTTGGTAATAAAGAACAAAATCAAATTTTTGATACTGAATGGAAAGTAACTGATAATTCTTCTAAAAAGGACTCAATAAAACTTTATAATGAAACTGGTTTTAAGAAAGAAAAAGATGCAAGAGATTTTATTATAGAATTACAAGATAAGCATGCTGTAGTAAAAGAGATAAAAAAGTCTAAACAAAAGGAGAATGCACCATTACTTTTTAATTTAGCAGAAATACAAAATGAATGTACTAAAAGATTTAAGATAAAGCCAGATGAAACACTAGAAATAATACAAAACCTTTATGAAAAAAAGTTAGTTACATATCCTAGAACAGATGCAAGAGTTATTTCAACAGCGGTTGCTAAAGTAATTACTAAAAATTTAAATGGTTTAGCAAAAGGTTTTAAAGATGAAGAAATTCAAACATATATTAATAAAATGGTAAATGAAAAATATTCTACAAACCTTATAAAAACTAAATATGTAAATGATAGTAAAATAACAGACCACTATGCGATAATTCCTACTGGACAAGGATTTGAAAATTATAATAATTTACCAGATCTACAAAAAAAGGTTTATAAACTAATTGTAAAAAGGTTTTTGGCAATATTTTATCCACCTGCTGAATATAGCAAAGTATCTGTTACAATAGAGGTTCAAAATACTGAATATAAGGAAGAATTTAGCACTAGTGGAAAAGTTTGTTTAAAACAAGGTTATTTAGAAGTTCTAAGAGGAAAGAATACAAATGAAAAATCCACTACAGATGAACAAAATGTGGATAACTCTAAGCAAGATAGCCAGAACAGTTTGGAAATATTAACAAAATTAAAAAAAGGACAATTAGTAGATGTAATAAATTATGAGCCTAAAGAAGCTCAAACTAATCCTCCTACTAGATACAGCTCTGGTTCTATGATTCTAGCAATGGAAAATGCAGGTAAACTTATAGAAGATGAAGAATTAAGAGAACAAATAAAAGGTGCTGGAATTGGAACAAGTGCTACAAGAGCTGAGATAATAAAGAAATTAGAAAAAATTCAATATATACAAATAAATAGTAAAACACAAATAATTACTCCAACAAAAAAAGGAGAAGTAATTTACGATATAGTAAATAAATCCATGCCTGATATGCTTAATCCAAAACTTACAGCAAGTTGGGAAAAAGGTTTGGATATGGTAGCAAAGAAAGAAATAAAGTCTGATGAATTTATGCAAAAATTAGACAAATATATTCATTCTAAATTTGATAAGTTAGTAGTAAAATATTAGTAGATAAATATGGAAGGATGAAATTTTATGAAAATAGGTTTGGCATTAGCAGGTGGTGGTGTAAGAGGAGCAGCTCATATAGGAGTTATAAAAGCTCTTCAAGAAAATAATATCGAAATAGGGTATATAGGGGGAACTAGTATTGGAAGTATAGTTGCTGCATTTTTTGCTATGGGCTATAATACTGATGAGATGTACAAACTATTTAAATATTTTTCTAAAGACATATTAAAAGTAGAGCCTAGATATTATTGGGAAAATGTTAGAGTAACTAAAAACCTTATGGGGTATGGACTTTTATCTGGAGAAAACATAGAAAATGGAATGAATGAATGTGCAAGGATAAAAGGTTATAAAAATATAAAAGAACTACCTATTCCAATAGTAATGCCAACAGTAGATATAAAAAATAGTAAAGAATATATTTTTACAAACCAAGAATATAGTAAAAATTTTCCGGAAAGTAGATACATAAATGACATAAGTATAGGAAAAGCAGTTAGAGCAAGTTCAAGTTATCCTGCTGTGTTTGCCCCAACAATATTTAATGGACATAAATTTGTAGATGGAGGAATTATAGATAATTTGCCAACTAAAGAAGTAAGAAAACTAGGAGCAGATAAAGTAATTGCTGTTCGTTTTAGCTCAGCAAATAATTCAGACCCAAAGAATATATTTGAAGTTGCATTAAAATCTGTAGATTTATTATTTGACCAAAGAACAGAAAAAGAAATATCTGAAAGTGATTTTGCAATAAGCTTAAATTTACCAGATGCTAGTGTATTTAATATTAAAAAATTAGATTATTGTTATACAAAAGGATATCTTGCAACAATAAAAAATATAAATAAAATTAAAGGAATGATAGGAAAAGTTTGACATTTCCTAAATATTGTTGTATAGCTAATAATAGCTTTAAAGCAAATGTACTGTTTAAGTCAGCAGTAGTTATATAAACTAAGAATTAGGTGCGGTGAACCCTAGTTCTTATTTTTTTAAATAAAAAGAGAACAAATTTTCGTAAGAACATTGCAAAAGTGCTTATAATATGATATAAATTAATGTATCAAGAGAGTTAATATTAATGATGGGGCCTAACAAAAGAGACTTGAATAACATTTCACAAGAATAAGAAAGGAGAAATGAAATGACAAAAAAAGAGAATAACATAATGATTTATCAAGATGAAGATGGTATTACAAAAGTTTCGGTAAAATTTAGTGATGAAGATATATGGCTTACACAAAATCAAATTGCCGAAATTTATAAAACGACGCAACAAAACATAAGTTTACATATAAATAATATATATAAAGATAATGAGTTAAAAAAAGATACAACTAACAAGAAATTCTTGTTAGTTCAAAACGAAGGTAATAGGCAGGTTAAAAGAAATATTGACCATTATAATCTAGATATGATAATAGCATTAGGATATAGAGTTCAATCACAAGTAGCAACAAGATTTCGTATATGGGCAACCCAAAAACTTCATGAATATATACAAAAAGGATTTACAATGGATGATGAAAGGTTAAAACAAGGCGGTAATAGATATTTTAGAGAATTATTACAAAGAATTAGAGATATTCGTTCATCTGAAAGAAATTTCTATCAACAAGTTACAGACATATATGCTACCTCGATAGATTATGATCCACGTTCTGATTTAACTAAAAATTTTTTTGCAACAGTTCAAAACAAACTTCACTTTGCGGTTCATGAACATACTGCAGCGGAGTTGATATATGAAAGAGTAGATAATGAAAAGCCATATGTTGGAATGACTAATTTTAAAGGTAATTACGTAACAATTGATGATGTAAAAATTGCTAAAAACTATCTTTCAGAAATTGAACTACAAAGATTAAATTTATTAGTTTCACAATTTCTAGATTTTGCTGAACTTCAAGCATTAGAGCAAAGAGCAATGACAATGAAAGACTGGATACATGAATTGGATAATCAAATAATACAAAATAAAAGAAAACTTCTTGAAGGTAAAGTAAAAATATCTCATCAAGAAGCAATGGAAAAGGCTGAAAAAGAATTTGAAATATATAGAAATAGAGAAATGAAACAATTAGAAAGTGACTTTGATAAAATGATTAAAATGCTAAACAACTCATGGAAAGGAGGTAGCAAT
>CALXJR010000088.1 GCA_944388675.1 uncultured Clostridia bacterium | reverse complement strand
AACGAAAAGGTAATGAATTTTTGGAAAGAAATTATGCCTTTGCAAGGTGAAAAATCACTGGATGATAAAAAATTAAATAGAGAAGCTTCCTTAGAAAAAGGTGGTCCTGACCCAGAAAAAGATGACAATGTTATGCTTATTAGAAAAAGAATTTCTAGAATATATTATTCTAAAAAATTTTTTGATTATCCAGTATCACTTAAAATGGAAACATTAAAAAACTTAGGTATGAAAAATACAATTTTAGCAATTGGTAGTTATCTTAAAAGTTGTATCATTAAGAAAAAAGAAAATTCATTAGAAGATTTTTACATAAATAGATTTGGCAAAAAACTATATCAAATGTTTTTTGAAAAATATACAGAGAAAGTATGGGGGAGACATCCTAGTGAAATTTCTGCTGATTGGGGTAAACAGCGTGTTAAGGGCTTATCAATATCTAAAATTCTTAAAGATATTGTTTTAAAATCTTTAAATCTAAAAAATAGCAAGAATGCCGAAACTTCTTTAATAGAACAATTTTGGTATCCAAAATATGGTCCGGGGCAACTTTGGGAAGAATTAGCAAGAAAAGCAGAAAATAATGGGGTAATCATAAGAAATAATACTAAGGTTCAAAAGATAATTAAAGAAAATAACATTATTACTAAAATTCAGTGCATTAGCAATGGAAGAGAAGAAATAATTGAAGGAGATTTATTTATTTCATCAATGCCATTAAAAGATTTAATTAACGATATTGAAGGAGAAAAAGTTCCAGATAATATTGTACAAATAGCAACCAACTTGCCATATAGAGATTTTATAACTGTAGGACTTTTGGTTGATAAATTAAAAATCATAAATAATACTAAGATAAAAACTTTAGGGAATATAATTCCTGATTGTTGGATTTATGTACAAGAGCCTGATGTTAAAATTGGTAGAATACAAGTTTTTAATAACTGGTCTCCATATTTAGTAGAAAATCCTGAAAATAATGTCTGGTTAGGCTTAGAATATTTCTGTAATGAAAATGATTATTTATGGAATATGTCTGATGAAGATTTTAAAAATATGGCTTTAGATGAATTGATGAAAATAGGAATAATAGATAAACACTCTAAGGTTAAAGACTCACATATAGAAAGAGTAAAAAAAGCTTATCCTGCATATTTTGATTCATATTCAAGAATAAATGAAGTAATAAAGTATTTAAATTCAATTGATAATCTATATTGTATAGGAAGAAATGGACAGCATAGATATAATAATATGGATCATGCAATGTTAACTGCTTTAGAAGCTGTAAAGGATATTGAAGAGAATATAAAGAATAAATCAAATATATGGAATGTTAATGTAGAAAAGGAATATTTAGAAGAAAAGGAGCAATAAATGTTAATCGTCTTTATTTTATTGATAGTATTGTTTGGATTTTTATTGTATAAATTAAAATTTTTTAATAGGCCTTATATATCTTCCGGTTATCAGAATGTTGTAATTTGGATGATAACATTTCTTTTTATAGTATTTTTAGCGATAAAACCTTCTATATTATATTCTAAATATGTTGGTGGAGCAGAAGATTTATATAGTAAGTATTTAGTAAATTCAATTATAAACAAAAAGGCAGAAATTAGTCTTGAACCTTCAGAAGAATTAAAAAACTTAGAAAATCCTTATAATCCTGAAGAAAGAGAAAATGTAGAATATTACTTTGATGCTTCTTATTATAATGGAAAATACTATATTTATTTTGGTATAGTTCCTGCTATATTAGTTTTTGTCCCTTATACATTGATAACAGGTCAATATTTACCAATATCAAGTGGAACATTTATATTTGTTATTATAGCGATAATTGCAAGTGCTATACTAGCTATTCAAATATATAAAAGATGGTTTAAGAATTTACCATTTAACTTATTAATATTGTTTATTGTTTCATTGTGGATATCAGGTTTATATATATGGAATACATGGAGAATATGGGCTTATGAATTAACTTTAATTTCAGGGTTTGCTTTTGTACTTTTAGGTTTAATATGCATCCTATTAGCAACAAAAAATAAAAATAATATAAATATGAAATATTTAGTTTTATCATGCTTGTGTATGGCTTTATCAGTGGGTTGCAGACCAACATTTTTACTATCCTCTTTTCTGCTAATACCTTTTTTATATGATATTATTAAGACATCATATAAAAATAAAAAGTTAAAATATGTTATACCTGCAATTGTTATTCCATATATAATAGTAGCTATTCCACTTATGTTTTATAATTATATTAGATATGATAGTATTTTTGAATTTGGGGCTAAGTATCAATTAACAGCAGTAGATGTTACTAATTTGTCAGACAGATATAAAGATATTCCTAAAGGATTATATGAATATTTATTGGAGCCTCCTAAATTTAAAACTGAATACCCATACATTGAACTAAGAGTAAACCCTTCAGGACACACTTATAATTATTATAATGGTGTAATGGTATGTGGAATATTGTTTTTAAATTTATCATTAATTAGTTGTATTTTTATGCCTAAATATATAAGAAAAGTTAAAGATATTACATTAAGAAACTTGATGATTAGTTTACCTATTGTTGGACTAATATCATGCATTCTTGTTGTTTATATGGGAGGTAATGCCCAAAGATATGCTGTTGACTTTTTCTGGATGTTTTCAATAATTTCAATGATTTTATGGTTTTTGATGTATCAATATTCAACAAAAGAAGTAAATAAAAAAGCGATTATAATCATACTTATAGTGTTATTTATAATAAGTATATGTATTAATTTTTGCGGTACTTTTTTAAATTCGGAATCTGATTATTTAAAACTATATTTTCCAAAAATTTATGAATTTTTTAGATTTTGAAAAATTTTATATAGATTGAAGAGTTGAATTAATTATGATATATTTAATAATGAAAAAATTTATGAAAGGAAATGATGTTAGAATTTTCTAATATCTAATAATAAAGATGAGAGATATTGTAGTTGCAACAACAAATATAAATAAAGTAAAAAGAATAAAATTATTATTAAAAGATTTAAATTATAAAGTAATTTCTTTAAAAGAAACTGGAATAAATTTAGAAAATATTGAAGAGCCAAAAGAAACCAAATCTACTCCAGTAGAAATTGCTATGGAAAAGGCGGTTTATTATGCAAAATTTCTACCATTAAATACATTAGTGTTATCACAAGATGATACAATTCAATTTGAAGGTATAAGTCCAGAAGATAATCCTGGACTACATATAAAAGCTCCTGTTATAAAAGAATATGGAGAATTTACAGATGAATATGCAGCAGAATATTATAAAAATTTAGCAACTAAATATGGTGGAAGTATACCAATAAAATTTAAATATGGCCATGCCATTGCTTTAAGGAAAAAAGACGAAAGAGAGGTAACAAAAATATTAGGAGCAGAATCAAAATTAGAAGGAAGACTAGTTAATAAAATAAATAAATTAGAAACTGTACCAGGCTATTTTTTAAGCTCTTTAATGGAAGTAAATATTGATGGAAAATGGATATATTATAATGAATTAGATAATGAATCTGTATTAAAAATTAATTCTGATTTATATAGTTCAATATTATCATTGTTAAGAAACATTTAAATAATAATTAAAACACCAAAGGCATCCCAACTGTTTAGTTTGTGGGATGCCTTTGGTGTGTTTTGGAGGTTAGCGTTCCTTTTTGATGAGGAAAAGTTCATTCCCAACCTGAACTGCCATAAACGTTTTCTTGATGTAGTTCAAACCTTTGGAAATGTAGATAACATCTCCTGCGTGCATTTCGAGAATGCCTTCGTATTCAAACCGCCCCGCGATTTTTTTGGCGGAAGTTTCAAACCATCCAAAGTCGATGATGACCAGGAGAGTATCTTCAACTGCAGATACAGGAATATCTTCTTTCTGCTTGTTGCAGATAATAATCTCCTTGTATGCATCTTTCAAGTCTTGGACGATGTAACCCCCATAGATGTAGGTGAAGGGTGGCTCTAGTCCACTCTCTGCTGAATTGCTAAGGTTTGCAAGTTTAATTGTTGCAAACCGTGCATCAAACACCCCTTTGGGAGTCTCAGGTATGCCATATTGCACTTCGAACTCCTCAGACATCGGAACGCCGAGCAATCGGACAATTTTTCCGACCATTGTACTTTTTCCTCCTTTTTCAAATTTTCGCAAAATGCGAATTGAAGAAATTATATCACAATTTACATAAAATGTAAATATGTATTATAAATGCCATTGCAAATATTTTAATAATATGTTATATAAATACTAGATTTAATTAGTAATAAAATCAAAAAACAACAATATATTATTGAAAATGAGGAGTATCAAACTAAAATAATGAAACAAAATAATGAAAAAACAAATGTAATGAGAATATTAGATCAAAAGAAGATAGAATATATAGAACATTGTTACATAAATACAAATGCAATAAGTGGTGAAGATGTAGCATCTGCTCTAGGAGAAAACCCAAACCAAACTTTTAAAACACTAGTAACAATAGGACATTCTAAAAACTATTATGTGTTTCTAGTTCCTGTAAGTAAAGAATTAGACTTAAAAAAAGCTGCAAAAGCAGTTGAAGAGAAAAGCATAGAAATGATAAAATCAAAAGAGTTATTACCACTTACAGGTTATATTCATGGTGGATGTTCTCCAATTGGAATGAAAAAACAATTTAAAACTACAATTGATTCTTCAGCAGAACAATTTAAAACTATAATTTTTAGTGGTGGAAAAATAGGATATCAAGTTGAAGTAACATTAAATGATTTAAAAAAAGTAATTAATTTTAATTTAGAAGATATTTCTAAATAAAGATTGACATTAAATTTAACTTAAACTATAATAATCATAAATTAAAAAACAGGGGGAAGAAGAAATGGAAGAACAAAAGACAGTTTCTATTAGATTAGTACCATTTATATTAATCGTACTACTTATAATAGCTATAATTGTAGGAATAGTATTTGCAGTAAATTATTTTAAAGAAGATAACACACAGGCTCAGAATAATGAAGTGTATAACACTTATCTTGCTAGAGGAGCACAAAGCATATAAATTAATTGTAAATTAGATATTAGTAAAAGTTCACTTTTAGTGAGCTTTTTTATATGCTTTTTATAAAAATTTTAAAATTTTTTAAACTTTTTTGTCTATTTATTCATCTAATAAATGTAACAGTTACAAAGAGACAATAAGGAGATAAACATATGAATAAAAGATTTTTAGTTGTTCTAATAATTGTGATAATAGTTTTGTTAATAATTTTAACAATTAAAGTAATTAAAACTTTTTCAACTACTAGACAAGTTAATAATTATCAATATAATATAGAAGCGAGAACAAGACGCTCTACATCGGCAAGGAC
>CALXJR010000087.1 GCA_944388675.1 uncultured Clostridia bacterium | reverse complement strand
GTAGCTGTTAGAACAACAATGCCAATATTAGAAGGAATTTTAATTCAAACAAATGATAATGAAATAAAATTAACAACCTATGATTTAGAAATAGGTATAGAATATATTATTAATGATTGTAAAGTAGAAGAACAAGGAGCAACAGTTGTTAATGCAATAATGTTTACAGAAATAATAAGAAGATTACCAGATACAGATATAAAAATATCTGTAAATGAGAAAAATCTATTAGTTATAGAATGTGAAGGTTCTTTATACAAACTTGCAACAATGAATCCAGATGAATTTCCTGAACTTCCAAAAATAAGTGTGGAAAATTCTGTGGAAATAGAACAAAATATTTTAAAAGATATGATACGTAAAACTATCTTTGCAGTAAGTACAGAAGAAAATAGACCTATTTTTACAGGTTGTTTATTTGAAATTGCAAACAATAAATTAAATGTAGTAGCAGTTGATGGTTTTAGATTAGCATGGAAGAGTAAGTTCTTACAAACCAAAGTAAATAACTTTTCTGCAGTAATTCCAGGAAGAACATTAAATGAAATAAATAAGATTCTTTTAGATTCATTTGATTTAATTAAAATAGGAGTTGCTAAAAATCAAGCTCTATTTGAAATGGAGAATTGTAAAATTGTTACTAGATTATTAGATGGAGAATTTTTAAATTATTCTAGTGTTATTCCAGAAAACTGGGAAACAAGAATTAGAGTAAATAAATCTACATTACAAGACTGTTTTGAAAGAGTAAGCTTAATTTCTTCATCTAGTATAGAAAAAGAAAAGAAATATCCTGTAAAAGTTACTATAGATATAGGAAAAGTTACAATTTCTTGTACAAACCAAACAGGTGATGCAAAAGAAGAAATATTTGTTTCAACAGAAGGAAAGAACTTAGAAGCAGGATTTAATCCTAAATATTTCTTAGATGCGTTAAGAAACATAGATGATGAAGAAATTTTCGTTGATTTTGGTACAAGCATTTCACCATGTATAATAAGACCAGTTGATGAAGATGGAGATTATACATATATGATATTACCAATAAAATTAAAAGATTAAAAAAAGAAAATTTTTCAAAAAATAAATTCGCAAAAATTAACATTTTTAGAAAAGTTTTCCACAAATGGGGCACAATATGTTAATAACTAATCTTGAATTACAGAATTTTAGGAATTATAAAGAACAAAAAATTGAATTTTATAAAAATATAAATATTTTTTATGGAGATAATGCTCAAGGAAAAACAAATATTATAGAATCAATTTTCTTAGGAGCATTTGGCAAGTCTTTCAGAACAAGTAAAGAAAAAGAGCTTATTAGATATGGACAAGATTTTCTAAACGTTTCTATAAAATATTTAGATAAAGACAGAGATGGAACAATAAAAATACAAATATCTAATAAGAAGAGTATATTAGTAAATGGTGTAAAAATAAAAAAATTAAGTGATCTTTTAGGAACTATTAATATTGTATTATTTACGCCAGATGATATTAATATTTTAAAAAATGGACCTGCTGAAAGAAGAAGATTTTTAGATATGATGATAGGGCAAATTCGTCCAAATTATGTTCATTATTTAAATTTATATTTAAAAGTATTAGAACAAAGAAATAATTACTTAAAGCAATTAAGAGAAAACGAAAATATAAATTATGAATTATTAGATATTTGGGATGAAAAGCTTGCAGAATATGCACAAAAAGTGTGTTCTTATAGATTAGAGTTTATTGATAAAATTTCTAAAAAAATAAATGAAATTCATAAAAAAATAACAGAAAATTCTGAAGAAATTAGAATTGAATATTTAACAGATTGTGCAGATAAGCAAAAATTATTAGAATTAATTAAAGGAAGAAGAAAATTAGATATAATAAAAGGCTATACAACAAAAGGAGTCCATAGAGATGATTTTAATATTTATATAAATGATAATTTAGTAAATGTTTATGGTTCTCAAGGACAGCATAGAACTGCAGTTCTTTCTTTAAAATTAAGTGAGCTTCAGATTATAAAAGAAGAAATAGGGGAAAGTCCTATATTATTATTAGATGATTTTATGTCTGAACTAGATAAAAAAAGAAGAAATAACTTCTTAAAAAACATTGAAGATACTCAAGTAATAATAACATGTACAGATGAAATTGAAGAAAAAAATATTGAAAAATCTGTTTTTTATGTATATAATGGACAAATAGAAAAAAAGTAAACGAAAGGATGTAAAGAGAATGGAAAAATATAATCATGAATATAATGCAGAACAAATCCAAGTTCTAGAAGGGTTAGAAGCAGTTAGAAAAAGACCAGGTATGTATATAGGTAGTGTTTCTATAAGAGGACTTCATCATTTAGTATATGAAATTGTTGATAACTGTGTTGATGAAGCATTAGCTGGTTACTGTACACATATACATATTATTATAGAAAAAGGAAATGTTATATCTGTAGAAGATGACGGAAGGGGAATTCCAGTAGACATACATCCTAAAACACATATATCTGCTGCAGAAACTGTTTATACAGTTCTTCATGCTGGTGGAAAATTTGGAGGAGACAGTGGATACAAAGTATCTGGTGGACTACATGGAGTAGGAGCATCAGTTGTAAATGCTCTATCAGAGTGGGCCGAAGTTACTATACAAAGAGATGGTGGAATTTTTGAAATGAAATTCCATAGAGGAAAAACAACAGAAAGTTTAACTAGAATAGGAGATTCTAACAAAACAGGAACAAAAGTTAGATTTTTAGCAGATAGTACAATTTTTGAAACACTAAATTATGATTTTGATACATTAGAGGAAAGATTTAGAGAAATAGCTTTCTTAAATAAGGGATTACATATTGTAATAGAAGACCAAAGAGACGATGAAAATCCTAGAAAAGCAGAATTTTGTTTTGAGGGTGGTTTAATTTCATTTGTTGAATATTTAAATCAAAACAAAGAAAAAATACATCCAAAGCCTATTTATATAGAAAAAGAAGGCGAAGTTCCAGTAGAAATTGCAATACAGTATACAACTTCATATTCAGAAAATATTTATACATTTGTTAACAACATTAATACAATTGAAGGCGGAACACATCTAGAAGGTTTCAAAAGAGGAATTACAAAAGTATTTAACGACTATGCAAGAGCACATAATTTCTTAAAAGAAAAAGATTCTAATTTACAAGGTGAAGACATAAGAGAAGGAATGACAGCAGTAATATCTGTAAAATTAAAAGAGCCACAATTTGAAGGACAAACAAAGACAAAATTAGGAAACAGTAATGTAACAGGAATAGTTCAATCTATGGTTATAGAAGCTTTATCACCATTCTTAGAAGAAAATCCACCAGTTGCAAAAGCAATATTGGAAAAATGTATAAGTGCTTCAAGAGCAAGAGAAGCTGCAAGAAAAGCAAGAGAACTAGTAAGAAGAAAAAATTCATTAGAATCTACAACACTTCCTGGAAAACTTGCAGATTGTAGTGAAAAAGATGCTTCTCAATGCGAAGTATATATAGTCGAGGGAGATTCTGCAGGTGGTAGCGCAAAACAAGGAAGAGATAGAAGATTCCAAGCAATATTACCACTTTGGGGTAAAATGCTAAATGTTGAAAAATCAAGAGCAGATAAAATATATAATAACGAAAAATTACAACCAGTTATATTAGCAATTGGAGCAGGAATTGGAGCAGATTTTGATATAAATAAAATAAGATATGGAAAAGTAATAATAATGGCAGATGCCGATGTTGATGGTGCACACATAAGAACTTTATTATTAACATTCTTCTTTAGATATATGAGGCCATTAATTGAAAACGGAAATGTATATTTAGCCCAACCACCATTATACAAATTATCTAAAAAAGGATTTAAAGATGTATATTGTTATACAGACGAAGAAATGGCAAAACACTTAGAAGAAATGGGTAGGGACAATGTAAATATACAAAGATACAAAGGTTTAGGAGAAATGAACCCAGAACAATTATGGGAAACAACAATGGATCCAAAAACAAGAATAATGATAAAAGTAACAATGGAAGACGCAATAAAAGCAGATGCAATATTTAACATATTAATGGGAGATGAAATAGCTCCAAGAAGAGAATTCATACAGAAAAACGCAAAATATGTAAAGAACTTAGATGTATAAAAATTCACCAATTTGGGACGGTCCTTTTTGGTCGAAAAAATATAAAAAAATAAATGTCTATAAGATATTTCTTATAGACATTTATCTTAAGCTAATATTAATCGTAGTTAAAACTAAAATACCTAATGAATAACCTAATATATATTACTATATAAATAAGCTATTTTACCAAATATATTAATCAGTCACTTGAATATAAATGCACCAATAATAGCCATATTCATCCTATCAAAAGGACTAGAAACAACCACTAAAAAATACAAATATATTCGTAGCATTTGAATATATTATCTATAATTTAACCATATAAAAATAAATATAATATAGCTTACATACAAACAATATACTCGCATCTCCGACATATATATATCTAAAATATTAAACATATATATATCTTTGCTCGAAATATATAAAACAATTAAAACATCTTATATATTTCTTAGCTTAACTAATATTAACCTTATACTAGTATTATGTACAAAAAGAAAAATTATATACAAGAAAATTAAAAAATTTTTAAATTTTAAGAAAAAAATAGACAATATAAAATTATAATATTCAATGGAAAATTTTGTCTAAATATAGAATAATTTTGTATTTGAATTTAATTGACAAAGAAGCCTTTAGCAAATAAAATATAAAAAAAGAAGGTGATATATATAAAAATAAATTCAGTACAAAATTGGCTACCTTTTGAAGATATTTTAGAAGATGGAATAATTAAATTAAAAAATAAAACATATGTAAAAATAATAGAAGTAATTCCAATTAATTATAATTTAAAATCAAATCTTGAAAAAGAGTCTATTTTAAGTTCTTATAAATTATTTTTAAAATCATGTAATTTTAATATTCAAATATTAATTCAAAGTCAAAAAGTTGATTTAAGTAAACATATAAAAAATTTAGAAAAAATAAAAAAAATAGAAAATAATAAATTAAAAAATATTATAAATAATTATTTAGAAAATATAATTAAATTAAATTCAAATAATAAATCAGATTCAAAACAATTTTTTATTCTTATAAATCAACCCCCACAAAATAAAGAAAAAATAAATATTGAACAATTAAATGAAAAATATTTTAAAATAAAAGATGCTTTATCAAGGTGTGGAAATAAAATAATTAATATTTCTTCAAAAGAAGAAGTAAAAAAAATATTAGAAAAAAGTTTTTATTTAATAGATGATATTAATAGAAATAAATAAAAAATAAAAAAAAAATAAAATAAAAAAACAAATAAAATAAAAAAACAAATAAAATAAAAAAACAAATAAAATATAAAATAA
>CALXJR010000086.1 GCA_944388675.1 uncultured Clostridia bacterium | reverse complement strand
TTAGAAAAAGTTTCTAGCAGAATTGTAAATGAAGTAAAACATGTAAATAGAGTTGTGTATGATATAACTTCTAAACCACCAGCAACTATTGAATGGGAATAAAAATAATTTTTACAAATTACTAGACATTTTTAAATTTTTTGTGTATTATTATATTTGTATAATTTGAACAAGAGAGGATTGGTTTTTAATGAGTAAAACATTTAAGGTAACAATAATTGCATTAGTAATAATTTTAGCAATTGGCACAATTACAAGTAATGCTGCAAGTATAAATATGAATTTAGATGCTGGTAATACTTCTACAGAAAATGTTGCTGACACTAATAATACTGATACAAACACCCAGTCTACTAATGCAGTTAGTAATAGTATTGAAAACACAACGGTCACATCTGAAGAATCTCAACCAGATTCTGAAAGTCTTTCTGTTGTTAGCAGTGGTTCTTCACTTCCTGAATCAGAATTAGGATTATCAAATATTATAAATATTTTATTAATTGCTGTTGGTGTAATTTTAATATTTTTAGCAATTGCAATTTTGATAAGATTAGCTCGTAAATAAATTTTATAAATATTTTTATTTTGAAGTTTCCTTTAGGAAACTTCTTTTTTTCTCTATATTTCTATTTTTACTATTTTTTTGATGTATAATTTATTTTTATAATTTAATAATAATATTATATATTGTCTCTTTTTATCAAATTTTAATACATAAAATCAAATTTTATTTTGATTTTATAATCTTTATAGAAGGAGGAACTTATGAAAAAGAAATTTCTATTTTCAGTTATTGTTTTATCTGTAATTTCTGTTTTTTCAGCTATAAATATATTTGCCAATACTGATACTATTAACTCTGTAGAAAATATGGGACATGATGCTGGTAATACTGTGATGGACAGTGCTGATAAAACTCAAAATACAATTCAAGGTGCAGGATCAATGGTAGAAAATACAATAAATGATGCTGGAAGAATGTTAATGGGTACAGATAATCTAAACGACAATGATTTTATGAAAATGACAGGCAATGATTACGACGCACAAAGAACAAGTACAGAAACATATGCTGGAATTGATACAAATACTTGGGTTTGGATTGTTACTGCAATAGTTGCCTTAGCTGCAATAGTCTATATTTGGTATTATAATAGAGCACGTACAACAAATCATACAAATGACTAATTTTATTTACAACTCTTTTCAAAAATGGTATAATAATAATATCATTTTTGAAAGGAGTGTATGATTTTTTCATACAAATTATTATGATCAAAATTATTGCTAAAAAACCAACCGCAAAACATAATTATACAATAACAGAAACTATTGAGGCAGGAATTGTACTAACAGGTACAGAAATAAAATCTATTAGAGCTGGAAAAGTTAATTTAAAAGATAGTTATGCTTCTATAGAAAATGGAGAAGCATTTATTTATTCTATGCATATAAGTCCTTATGAACATGGTAATATATATAATAAAGATCCATTAAGAACTAGAAAACTTTTACTAAATAAAAGAGAAATATTTAAGCTTGCTGGAATGATTAAACAAAAAGGTATTACTCTTGTTCCTATTTCATTATATTTTAAAAATAATAGAGTAAAAATAGAATTAGGAATTGGTAAAGGTAAAAAATTATATGATAAAAGAGAAGATTTGAAAAAAAGAGATTCTGAAATGTATATAAAAAAACATATGAACTAAAAATTCATATGCTTTTTATTTTTTAGGCTTTATTACTTGAACCAAATACATCTCTTATTTTATGTTGTACTGTTTCTTTTATTTGTGCTCTTGCTTCTCCTAGATATTTACGTGGATCAAATACTGATGGATCTTCTGCAAAAACTTTTCTAATTTGTGCAGTCATTGCTAATCTTAAGTCTGTATCTACATTTATTTTTGATACTCCAGATTTACTTGCTTGGTGAAGCATATCATCAGGAACTCCTTTTGCTCCTGGTATATTTCCACCATATTTATTACACATATCTACTAATTCTGGTATAACAGTTGATGCTCCATGTAAAACTATTGGGGTATTTGGTATTAATTCTTTAACTTTTGCTAAAATGTCAAATCTTAATTTTGGATCTCCTTTAAATTTATAAGCTCCATGACTTGTACCAATTGCTATTGCCAAAGAATCACATCCTGTTTTTTCTACAAATTCTTTTGCTTGTATTGGGTCTGTGTACATACTGTCTCCTTCTGCAACATTTACATCATCTTCTACGCCTGCAAGTTTTCCAATCTCAGCTTCTACAACTACTCCATGAGCATGAGCATAATCTACAACTTGTTTTGTTAATCTAACATTCTCATCAAAATCATATTTTGAACCATCTATCATAACAGATGTAAAACCATTATCTACACACAATTTACAAGTTTCAAAATCTGGTCCATGGTCTAAATGTAAAGCAATTGGAATATCATGTTCTTCTAATGCTGCTTCCACCATTTTTCTTAAATATCCTATTCTTGCATATTTTATTGCACTTGAAGAAACTTGAAGAATTACAGGTGAATGTTCTTCAGCTGCTGCATCTACTATTCCTTGTATTATTTCCATATTATTTACATTAAATGCTCCTATTGCAAAATGCTCTTCCATTGATTTTTTAAACATATCTTTAGTCGTTACTAATGGCATAATTAAATTCCTCCTTATTTTTATTTTACACGATTATTCTAATTCTAATCATAAATAAAGTCAAGAAAAAAATAGATGATTGTAGTTTATCAATCATCTATTTTTGTATAACTCTATATGCATTAATTCGTTGCATCTTTATCTTTATTGTTTATCCTAAGCATTTCCTTAACGATGTATTTGTCAATTTTTTGGCTCTGTTTTAATATTGTTTCATAATCAGCGCCTTGGGCAATTAGTGATTCTAGTCTAGCAGTATTTTTTAATCTTAAAAGTGTGCTATCTTTCATAAATCATCAACTCCTTATGCAATATATTAGCATATTTTGTCGATATATTTTGTCGAAAGCTGTCGCAGGATTTAAAATTTTTTACATTTCTTTTCTATTTTTTATATTATATATGAAAACACCTATTGATCCAACTAATAATATAGTTATTATATAAAACATTGTATCTCCCGTTTGTGGAAGCTTACCTGGAGCAACTGTATTATCCACTAAGTTGTGTACCACTTCATTTTGTTTTGGTATATTTTCAACTGGTGTATTTTCTACTGGAACATTCTCTACTGGTACATTCTCTACCGGTACATTTTCTTCTGGTACATTTTCTTCTGGTACATTTTCTTCTGGTATATTCTCTTCTGGTATATTTTCTTCTGGTTCTTCTTCTTTTATTAATATTACACTTGGAGAATCATCAGAAGATTCTGTTTTAGTATTTCCATCTGGATCTGTATATGTTACATCTACTTTTTCATTTGTTGGAGTTACTACATTTATAATTTCTTCATTAAAGTTTTCTTTTAATGTTAATTTGTATTTGAATGTAGCTGTTGCACCTGCTGGTAAATTTTCAATATACCAAGTTATGCTGTTATTATCATAATTTACTTGGGCAGTTACTTGCCCTACATTTGGTTGTTCTAATATTTCATAATCATAATTCTCTAAAATGTTTGCTGGGAAATAATCAACAACAGTTATATTTCTAATTTCATTTTTCTTTATGATTATAACATCTGAATAAACATTTTCAGTTATTGTATTTGTAACATTTTCATCTGTTACATAATAAAATTTTCCATAATTTGGTGTTTCCTGTGTTCCAAATATTTCTTCTGCTAAATTTAAATATGTTTTATTAGCAGCATCTGGTGATAAGTTTCCATCTGGATCTGGCATATATGATGGGTCAACACCGGTCATTACTGTAACTATATTTATGTTTCTATCTAATACAGATTGTAATGTTGCTCTAGTTTTTGTTGTAACTTCACCAGAATAAGTCATTGTTGGTCCTCCAACAGCTGTGTTTGGTACACCATCAGTTAATAAAATTAAATATTTATTTAAGTTTGTTTCTGTAGAGAAACTATCTCTTGCAACTTGTAAACCAGCATCAATATCTGTTCTTGCACCAGTTGCTTGAATTCCGTCTATTGCATTATCTATTTGATTAATATTATTAGACGGCATTAATTCTAGTGTTGCATCATCAAGTGTTCCTTCATTTGTATCTGAAGTTGAAAAACTAACTATACCTATTTTTGTACTAGCTTGATTTTCTAATATCTTTTTAGCTAATTCTTTTGCAGCAGAAAAGACTGCATCTTTTCTAGTTGTTCCATCTTCTAATTTATTTTCAATCATACTTAAAGAATTATCTATAACAAAAAACATCTCTGTTGGAATTATATCTTCTTCAACATTTTTTAAATTTGTTACATCTACTTGTAACACAATTTCTTTACTTGGATCATCCACAGATACTAAATGCTTTTTTACTTCTCCATTATCATCTAGTTTTATATCACAAACTGTATCATCAACTTCTTCTAATGTTACATCTTCGTTTACTGCATATACTACTGTATTCATTAATATCATTATTATTAATACAATTATAAGAGCAATTAAACTTAAATTTTTTTTCATATAAAGTCCTCTCCTTTTTCAAAAATCCATTTATATTTTAATACGAAAATTACTTTTTTTCAATAGAATTAGTAAAATTTTAAAGCTGTTTTTGGGGACACCTTCCTAAAACAGCTTTATTAAAAAAGCTGTAAATCGAGCCAGCAAAACCGCATGAATAGTGTACTCAGTTAACATAAATTAATTTAATAATCCTATTTTTTATAGAAAATGTTGCCTGTTTTAGGAAGGTGTCCCCAAAAACAGCCCCCATAGTCGTATACATTTAATCCTTTAAAGTCTATTAATTCTAAGTTATATTTACTTAAATGTTTTAAAATTATATCTTTTGATTGTAGTTTGTCTATATCTCCAAATAATACAAATTTATTGTCAAATACAAAACTAGCACCGCCTATAAAGCCTTTCATTTCTGTTTCATTTCCTTGTTTATCTAATAATTTTATATTATTTTCTTCTATGTATGTACAATCTATATTATGTAATTTAAGTGTTTTGTATATTCCAGCGTCCTGGGTAATGCATGAATTACAACCTGTTACTGCAATTGAGCATTTTGTATAACCTTGTTTTACAATTATATTTGGGTTTATTGTTTTGTCTGTATATTTACTTCCAATTATATTATTTCCTATTTGGCAGGCATTATAACAAACATCTTCTGGATACTTGCCTTTTACAGTTGAACAGCCTAAAACGAAGTTATCTTCAATTATAGGAGCATTTGGTGCACATATTATTTTGTTATTTATTTTGCAATAGAATATATCACTATGTCCTGATATCTGTTCATATACATCATTAGATAAAGGTATTTTTATTACATAAAAATACCTTGTTAAATAATCATATTCTTCTTTTCTAATTCTTGA
>CALXJR010000085.1 GCA_944388675.1 uncultured Clostridia bacterium | reverse complement strand
GAAGAACTTATATTTGGGCGGACTAAAAGAAAAAATATATAGTGGCAAATATTTATTTAATAAACAAAATCCACCAAAAATATTTTCAGCAAAAGCAGGTAATGATGCAGGAATAATTGGTGCTACTCTATTATAATTTTTTAAGGGGAGGAATAATGGACATATATTTTGAAACAAAACAAATATTAGATAAGTATAAAATAAGAGCAAATAAGGATTTAGGCCAAAATTTTTTAATTGATAACAATGTTGTGCAAAATATAATAGAGTCTGCAAATATAAATAAAAATGATTTAATTATAGAAATAGGACCAGGTTTAGGAGTTTTAACAAGTAGGTTAATTAATAAATCTAATAATGTGATAGCAATAGAATTAGATAAAAAGATGGTTAATATAATTACAGATAGATTTAGAGATAAGAATAATCTAGAAATTATAAATGAAGATATTTTAAAAGTAGATTTAAAAGAATTAATAAAAAAACAAAAAGAAAGAACAAAAATAGACAAAGTAAAAGTTGTTGCAAATTTACCATATTATATAAGTACACCAATAATAATGAAATTACTTGAACAAAAATTAGGAATAGATGAAATAATAGTTATGGTACAAAAAGAAGTTGCAGAAAGGTTAATTTCTAAAACAGGAAATAGACTTTCAGGAGCAATCACATATGCTATAGAATATTATTCAGAAGCAGAAAAAATAATAGAAGTACCAAAAGAATCTTTTATTCCAAGTCCTAAAGTTGAATCTGAAGTTATTAAATTAAAAATTAGAGAAACACCTAAAGTCTATGCAAAAGATGAAAAATTATTATTTAATTTAATACAAAAAAGTTTTTCACAAAGAAGAAAAACTTTAGTAAATGCATTAATAAATTATAATTTTGTAAAAAATAAAATTGAAGCTGAAGAAATGTTAAATAGCTTAAAAATAGATCAAAATATTAGAGGAGAGAAATTGACATTAGAAGAATTTTCAAAAATTGCAAATTTTTTATCAAGATAATCTTTTAAAAATAAAAAAAAGATGTTATAATTAAAAAGAAAAAAATTATAGAAAGGATAAATATGAATCAGATTTTAGTAACAGAAAAATTATATATTACACCAGAACTAAAAAGAAAAAAGAAAATGTATAAGATAAGATTCTTTTTATCTATTTTTTTAATATGCCTTTTATTTTCATATTATATATATGCAGAAAATGATAGAAATAAAAGTGAAGAGGTATCTCAGCAAATTTTAGCAGACATACAAACTAATAAAAATAACGATGAAGATTATACAACTAAAAAGATAGTAAATGATGTTTTAATAGTAACTTTAAATGAGGAAGATTCAGATCATGTTGATGAAGCACCAGTAGAAAGTACAGATAGCACACAGCAAACGGATAATAGTTTTACTACTACTGTTGATGGTATACAATATACAACAGATTCAATTTTAACAATTCCATCATTAGATATAAGTTATCCAGTATTATCAGAAACATCAGAAGAATTATTAAAAATATCATTAAATAAATATTGGGGAAATGGCCCAAATGAAGTAGGAAATTATTGTATTGTAGGACATAATTATGCAAATGGAAAGTTATTTGGAAAGCTTTCACAAATTCAAATTGGTGATATTGCTGAACTAGAGGACACTAAAGGAAGAACACTTACATATGAAGTATATGATAAATATATAGTAGACCCAACAGATGTAAGCTGTACAAGTCAGTTAACAAATGGTAGGAAAGAAATGACTTTAATTACATGTAAAGAATATGGAACAAAAAGACTGGTAGTAAAATGTAGAGAGGTATTATAAATAAAATAAAAAATATAAAAACTAAGGAGGAATTAAAATGGAGAACAAAAAAGAAATCAAAACAGTTGTATGGGTATTATGGATTTTGATGGCAATAATTGGAGTAGGCTTATTATTTGGTGGAATTCAAAATTGCATAATAAATGGAAATGTAGTTCTATCTATAATGCTTATTGTTGTTGGAATTGTATTACTTTTTGTAGGACTAACTTTACTACTAGGAAATGCAAATATGCAATACAACAATGTTGAAATACCAAAAGAAGTTAAGAAAAAAGCAAATAAAAAATAGAAAAAATATAATAAATTTGCCAAAGATTTCGCCTAAGAGGGATGCCCTTTTCTGGGCGAATTTTTATTGTTTTAATTATAAAATTTTAAATTAATTCACTATTGAAAATGTAAAAAAAAGCTGATAAAATAAGTAAAAGTCTGGTAGAAGGGGGAAAATGACATATGGAAAAAAATACTTTTTATGTAACAACACCAATATATTATCCAAGTGGAAAATTTCATTTAGGAACAGCATATACAACAGTACTTGCAGATACAATAAAAAAATACAAAAAGCAAAGAGGCTATGATGCAAGAATGCTTACAGGATTAGATGAGCATGGTCAAAAAGTAGAGCAAGTAGCTATAAAAAGAGGAATGACTCCACAAGAGCATGTAGATGATATGGCAAATCAAGCCAAAGAATTATGGAAAAAGCTAGATATTGAATATGATGATTTTATAAGAACTACTGAAGAAAGACACACAAAAATAGTTGAAAAGATATTTAATAAATTCATGGAACAAGGTGATATTTATAAAGGAGAGTATGAAGGATGGTATTGTATGCCATGCGAAACATATTTTACTGAAACTCAGCTTGTTGATGGAAAATGTCCAGATTGTGGTAGAGAAGTTAAAAGAATGAAAGAAGAAGCATATTTCTTCAATATGAAAAAATATCAAAAAAGATTAGAAGATTTCTATGCAAAAAATCCAGATTTTATATTACCAGAATACAGAAAAAATGAATTGTTTAGTAATTTTATAGAGCCAGGAATAGAAGACCTTTGCATAACTAGAACAACATTTGACTGGGGAGTAAAAGTTCCAAAAGACCCAAAACATGTAATTTATGTTTGGCTAGATGCTTTAACAAACTATATAACTGCATTAGGCTACATGAGTGATGATGATACATTATTTAAAAAATACTGGCCTGCAGATTTACAAATAGTTGGAAAAGATATAATAAGATTTCATGGTATATATTGGCCAATATTCTTAATGGCATTAGATTTACCATTACCAAAAAGAATATATTCACATGGATTTTTAATGATGAAAGATGGAAAAATGTCAAAATCTAAAGGAAATGTAGTATATCCAGAAATGTTAATAGATAGATATGGGGTAGATGCAACAAGATATTATTTATTAAGAACATTTCCATACGGACAAGATTGTATTTTTACACCAGAAGACTTTGTAAATAGATATAATTTTGACTTATGCAATGATTTAGGCAACCTACTTAATAGAACTATTGGAATGGTTAATAAATATTTTGAAGGAATAGTTCCTGATTATAAAGGCTTAGTAAATGATGTGGACAGAGATTTACAAGATACAATTGTAACTAAAATAAAGGAATATGAAAACAATATGGAAAATTTACATTTTGCTACAGCGATAGAAGAAATATGGGCAATAATTGCAAGAGCTAATAAATATGTAGATGAAACTGCACCTTGGACATTAGCAAAAAATGGAGATACAGAAAAACTAGAAGCAGTAATGGCAAATTTAGTAGAAACATTAAGAATTATTGCAATTTTAATAAACCCTGTAATGTCACAAACAGCAGAAAAGATATTTAACCAATTAGGAATAGATAAAGAAGAATATAAACAATATGATACGATAAATAAATTTGGCAAAGTAACAAAAGGAATAAAGGTAATAGAAAAAGGAGAGCCTCTATTTTTAAGATTAGACTCTGCAGAAGAAATTGAATATATAAAAAATCATATGAAATAAAAATTTTGCCTATCTAGGATGGTCCTTTTAGGGAGAAATTTATAGTAATAAATATAAAATAATGAACATATATATTGATTAACGAACCTAAATCAAGTTAGGAGGAACAATAAATATGTTTTTTGTATTTAATAGAAGAAAAATACAATCATACTTAATTTCTCTAGGTATGGTTATAATGTTATTTAGTGTATCTATATTTGTTTCAAATAATAATAAGACTCTACTTACATCTAGTAAAATTTTGGAATATCCAATAAATAAAATAGAAACAGAAAGAAAAGAAGTTGCTTTAAGTATAAATTGTATAGAAAATGTAGACAATATAAGCAGTTTATTAGATTCTCTTTCTAAAATGAAAGCTAAAGCTACTTTTTACATAACAGGTGAACTTGCTTCAAAATATCCTGAAGAAATAAAAAAAATTGTAAGCAATGGAAATGAGATAGGAAATTTATCATATAATTATGTAAGTTTAGAAAATAAATCAGAAGAAGATGTTGCAAAACAAATTTCTGATTGTACAAAAATACTAGAAAAAATTAGTGGAGAACAGATAACAACTTTTAGAGCTCCTTATGGTGAATATAATGATACAATAATAAAGCAAGCTAGAAATCAAAACTTATCAGTAATTAACTGGAATATAGATTCTCTTGACTATAATGGTTTAGATGAAGAAGAGATGATGGAAAGAATAAATAAAAATCTTTCACCAGGGAGTATAATATTAATGCATAATTCAGGAAAAAATACTGCTCAAAGTTTAGAAAATATTTTGTATAATATAGAACAGCAAGGATATAAAATAACAACTGTAAGTGATTTAATATCTTAGAAAAACTAAAGGAGATAAAAGAATGTCTTTTATAGAAATAATTACTGATTCAAAAAGTCAGAATGAATTAAATAAAATAATTACTAAAAAGATGGTTAATAATTGTGAGCTACTATATATAAAAGAAAAGAATATTGAAAATATAAAGAACATAAAATTAGAGACTTTGGTGGTAAATAGGAAAATAGAAAATATAAGTTTAATAAATAAAATAGTAGAAAATACACAAAATGTTATATTTAATTTGGATTTAAATAAAGAAATTGAAAATTTGGAAAAGAATAAAATTTCTTTTGGATATAATTCAAAAAGCGATATAACAATTTCTAGTGTAAAAGATGATGAAGTAATGATTTATGTACAAAATACAATAAAAAGTATATTTGGTAAAAAAATTGAACCTCAAGAAGTAAAAGTAGACATAAAAAAAGAAATAAATATATATAATATAATGATAATTATTGCTTTAACAGCCTTATATGCGGTATAAAAGTGAATATTTTTTAAAAAATATTAAAAAAATAAACTTTTTATGTAGACAAAACCAAAAAATGGTAGTATAATAGGTATTGTAGGTTAGAAACATAGTAAAATACAAAAGCATTAAAAAAAGTAAGAGGAGGAAATTTAAGTTGGATACAGTTTATTCAGAAAATAACCACATAATATTAGTGGGTAAAGTAACAAGCGAAAAAAAATTTAGTCATGAAATATATGGAGAAAAATTCTATATATTTGATTTAAGTGTACCACGTTTAAGTGGAACGTCAGATGTTATTCCTATTACAGTATCTGAAAGATTAATGGTAAGTGGCGATTTACCAGTGGGAACAAAAATAACAGTAGAAGGTCAATTTAGATCTTATAACAGCTATGGAGAGGGAAAAAACAAATTAGTTTTAACAGTGTTTGCTAAAAACATAGAGATGTTAGAAGACCAAGAAAGTGAAGTTGAAGCAAAAAAAGATTTCATATCAAATGAGGTTACATTAATTGGTTACATATGTAAAAAGCCAGTTTATAGACAAACACCATTTGGAAGAGAAATAGCAGATATATTACTTGCTGTAAATAGAGCTTACAGCAAATCAGATTACAT
>CALXJR010000084.1 GCA_944388675.1 uncultured Clostridia bacterium | reverse complement strand
GCTTTAATATTTATAAACCTTACCGCCTGGTCTAAGCCACGACATGCTCCATGAAAGTTCCCTCCAACCCCTGGTTTATTATGGGTTGTAGCCACATTTCACTTCAACGCTATCTTACATGCTCTGATATTATATAATGTTTTTGCCCAAAAGTCAATGGTTTTTTGATATTTTTTTGGGTGTTTTTTGGGACGTGTTACTTAAGCATCTAATAGATGCTTAAGTAACACGTCCCAAAAAACACCCCTTCTATTGTTCTTGCTCTTCGATTTCCATTTTATTTTCCATTTGTGGGTATAATCTATAAAGAGTCTCTTCAGGTGTAAGCATATGTATATTATTTCCTGTAATCTCATAATATATAGGCATTTCCTGTAACACTTTTTCAGGATTAGCTACAAATTCCACACTAATCCTTTGAAAATCGCTTTTTTTATAATTTGCATAAGAAAGTTCACCTGTTGTACATAATTTTTTTAAATCCATATCCCAATATTGTATTTCTATTAAAGGAAATAGATTATAATCTATTTGTGTTCTATCCGTATATTGTTTTTTCATATGTACCATTTGGTGAACCGCATTATATTTTTTCTTTTTCTTTCTATGATCTTTTGTTTTATCTATTACTAAAAATGATTCTAATTGTTTTTCAATTTTTGATAAATCTTCCTTTTTTCCTACTATTCTAATTCCAAAACAATCATCAACACTTTTCTTATTACTATTTTCATAGGCTGAATAATAACTTTTTATTCTTCCTGTTATTTGGACTTCACTACTTATTTTATTTTCTTGTCTCATTCTTTCTATAATATAGCCTACCATTTTAGCTGTTATTTCATAGCCTTCTATTTGATGATTAATAAAGCTTTTATAGTATCGTTTACCATCTTCAACTGATGTCAAATTAATTCCCTACCTTTTTTCTTAATTGCACTGAATATTGTAGCATATTTTTACCTATTTTTCAACTAAAACTTAAATATAAATTTCGACATAAAAAAAGTAATTGTTACAATTACTTTTCATTAAGTAAACATAATGTAAATTTATAGTTGATTTTTTTTGTAAATTATGTTATAATTTAATTATTCCGAGAGGAAAATTATAAAATGAGGAGGAATGACGCAAATGAAAGCGTTGTTCGTAATTTCGCCTGAGCAAGCCAAAAAGGCTAAGCTCGATTCAGATAAGATTTATGTCTTTGGCGGCAAAGTGTATGTCGCAATCGAGGACAACAATCACATCCCCGGCACCCCCATTAAGGATGCCGCACAGAAACTCAATTCGACATTCGCTATAGCCTAAATAAAGGCTTTTTACCTCCTCACATCCCCCCCACAGCTGCCCCATGTTGCATTTTAGCTGTGGGGGGGTCCTTTTTACTTATTGTTAATGTTCTAAATATTTTCGTCACATATAGAAAATAAGAGTTATGTTTTTCTATATAACAATGCTATAATAAAACATAACTCTAATATAATTATATTTTTAATACAATTTTAAATTTAATGAAATAATAAAAAAATACCCAATTAAGGGTATTTTTATTTAAGCTTCTTTATTTTCTGATTCAGCATCATTATTACTTTCAGTATTTGGTACTGGATCTTCTGCTTCATCGTAAGCTTTTAATATAGCTTTTTCAATCTTATCTCTTGTTTCTTGATTGATTGGATGAGCTATATCCATAAACTTTCCATTTCTTTCTTTTCTAGGCATAGACATAAATAATCCATTTTGTCCTTCTATAACTTTGATTTCATGAACAACGAATTCTTGATCGAATGTTACAGAAGCTATAGCCTTCATTCTTCCTCCTGAACTAATTTTTCTTACACGTACATCTGTGATCTCCATTTGAGCACCGCCTTCCAAAGTTTTTATTTTTTGTACAATTATTATGTACATTTATATTATTCTTCATTTAATCTTTTTTTCCTTCTATCTTTTACAAAAATTTTGTATTTTTTTATTGTATATATTATAATTTATATTCATATAATAAATTAATATATAAATAATTCCTCATAATTTAATTTATTTATGAAAATTTACATTAATATTATAACTAATAATTAAATTAATTTTTTTCTTGAAAAACTATAAATTTCAGTATATAATATATCAAGTAAAATTTTAGACAAAAAGGGGTGCTTATACATTGACTAACTTAGATGAGTTAAAACAATATAAACACATACATATGATAGGAATCGGTGGTACTAGTATGAGTGGTATTGCTGAAATTTTAAAGAGATACGGATTTATTGTTACTGGTTCAGATGCAAGTGACTCAGAACTTGTAGATAAATTAAGAGAATGTAAAATTCCAGTTACAATAGGTCATGATTTAGAAAACTTAAGAAAGTCTGACTTAGTAGTTTATAGTGCTGCTATTCCAGAAACAGATTTAGAAATGCAAGAAGCAAAAAGATTAAATATAAAAACCATGGAAAGATCAACTTTTCTTGGTTTAATAACCAAAGCATTTAAAAATACAATCTGTATATCTGGAACACATGGTAAAACTACAACAACATCTATGATTTCGGTTTGTTTCTTAGAAGCAAAAAAAGACCCAACAATTCAAGTCGGTGCTATACTTAAACAAATAAACGGAAATAATAGAGTTGGTAGTAGTGAATATTTTATACTAGAATCTTGTGAATATGTGGAAAGCTTTTTAAAATTCCATCCTAGAACAGAAGTAATTCTTAATATAGATAATGACCATTTAGATTATTTTAAAGATTTAGACCATGTTATTAATGCTTTTTCAAAATTTGTTACTCTACTTCCTAATGACGGACTACTTATTCTAAATGCAGATGATGAAAATTGTGCAAGCTTATATAAAAATACCAATGCTAAAATTGTAACTTTTGGTATTAAAAATGAAAAGGCAAATTTCGTTGCAAGGAATATTTCTTTTGATAATAACGGTTTTCCTCTTTTTGATGTTTATCGAAATAATACATTTTATAAAAGTATAAAACTATCTGTACCAGGGCTTCATAATGTTTACAATGCTCTAGCATGTATTGCAACTTGTTATGAATATGGAATTGAAAAAGAAATAATTAAAGATGCTTTATTAAAATATACTGGTGCTCATAGAAGATTTGAATATAAAGGTAATACTAATGGAGCTTCTGTATATGATGATTATGGTCATCATCCAACTGAAATTAAAGCTGTTTTTGATGCAATGAAAAAGAAAAAATACAATAGGTCTTGGGTTATTTTTCAGCCACATACATATAGTAGAACCAAAAATTTATTAAATGATTTTGCTCAAGCGCTTTCTGGTTTTGATAATATTATTGTTACAGATATTTATGCTGCAAGAGAGAAAAATGTTTATGGAATTTCTTCAAAGGATTTAGTTGACCAAATTAATATTAATAGAGTTGGAAAAAAAGCAATCTATATGTCAGATTTCCACGAAATAGCAAAATATATTAGAGATAGAGTAATGCCAAATGATATTGTTATTACCTTAGGTGCAGGAACTGTTACAAAAATTGGTCCTATGATATTGCAAGGTAAATAAATTTAATTCCCTAAAACTTAATTTTAGGGAATTTTTTATTTAATATAATTTTATTATTGCATGAAGTATTTTATTATCATCAGATTTAATTGTAACAAAGTTACTATTTTCTTCTTTACTATATTTGCAAATAATTTTATCTCCTAATTTTATTTGCTTTTTATACATTATTTCTATATTATTACATTCTTTACTTCTATAAACATTTTCTGGTAATGCCTCATATGCAAAATCTAAATAATACAAATTATGTACATGATTGTTAATATCTATGTCACTTCTTAATATTGGATAACTAATTTGATTACTATATAAATTTGGCTCTTTTAGCTTTTGGATAGTTCTATCTTCAAAAACGCATTTTTCTTCTTTTTGATATAAATTAATAATTTCTGGAGATAATTCTACCATTTTTTCTTTATTTAAATCTACTAATATCCATTTGCTTGTTGCTATTATAAGTAAATTACCCCTTTCATCATATATCTCAAAGTCTCTATATGTAGAAATTTTATTAGAATCCCTTGCCCATGTATGAATTTCTATTTCAGTATTATATTTTGGTCTATTTATTACTTTAACTTTCCATCCTAATAAAACCCAGCTAAGTCCTGTTTTCTCTATATTGTTTAATCCATAGCCAACTAATTCAGAATGCATACCTCCTGCATTTTCAAAAACTTTCAATATTGCTTTATTGGTAATTAAATTAGACATACCAACATCTGTAAGTCCTATTCTATATTTGCATTTATAAATCATTACTAAATACCCTCTTTCTATATAGTAATAAAGTAGTTTACATTATTTCTAACATAATAAAATATATATAACATTTTTTATCTAATTAATCAAGTACTTAAAATTTCGGAACATATTCTTCTTCATGTTTTCCTAAATCTTGTATATAACCATTTTCAATATTTAATGTGTACAAATAGTTTTCAATTTCATTGTATTCTTTATTTGTTAACTTTCTGTTTATATATTTATCTTCTTTTGCTTTATAAGTTGGAAAATATTGTGCCATTACACTAATATATGCTTTCCCATCAACATTTTCTTTTAGCCATTTTAAAATATGCTTAGAATTTTGTATGTGTCCTGGTAATACTAAATGCCTAATTATAGTTCCTTTTTTTATAAGTCCTTTTTCATCAAATTCTGGTGTTCCTACTTGTTTTATCATCTCTAAAATAGCTTTTGTTGTAACTTGGAAATAGTTGTTTACTCCAGAATATTTTATACCTAAATCATCATAAAAATATTTTAAATCTGGTAAATAAATATCGATATATCCATCTAACTCTTTAATTGTTTCCACATTTTCATAACCATTTGTATTATATACAATAGGTAGTTTAAGTCCTTTTCTTTTTGCTATTTTTATAGCTTCTATTATTTGATAAACATACATAGTAGGAGTTACAAGATTAATATTATTTGCCCCCGCTTCTTGTTGTTTTAAAAATATATTTGCAAGTTCTTCTATAGATGTTTCATAACCTTTTCCCTCTTGGCTTATTTTATAATTCTGGCAATATATACATTTTAAATTACAATTTGAGAAAAACACTGTACCAGAGCCTTCTCTTCCACTTATGCATGGTTCTTCATAATAATGTAATGAATATAATGCAATTTTTATTTTATCTGTACATTTGCATCTTCCTATTTTACCATCTAATCTATTTACTCCACATCTAAATGGACATATTTCACATTTTTTTAACTTTTCTAACATATTATTCTTCCCTCTTCATACTATTTTACTATGAAAACATATATATATCAATTATTATTTGACAAAATTAGACATTAATTGTAAAATCAATAGTATAGAAAAGAAAAAGGAGAAAAGAGATGTTTGGATTTAGAAGTGATGGTAGAAAACTAAAAACAGTTCCACCATTTTTTAGAGTAATTCCTAGTATAATGTTAGAAAGAGAAGATTCTCAGGTTTATTTTAAACAAGATATTGTATTAAAAGATATGGATGAATATATAGATAAGAAAGCTGAAGAAGGTATTAGACTTTCTTATATGAATATTATATATGCTGCTTTAGTACGTATAATTGCAGAAAGACCTTATTTAAATAGATTTGCAATGAATGGAAGTTTATATGCTAGAAATAAAATATATGTATCTTTAGCAATAAAGAAATCTCTTTCAGATGAAGGACAAGAAACTACGATAAAATTACCTTTTAACGGAAACGAAAATATTTTTGAAATAAAGGAAAAGTTAGATAGTGCAGTAGAAATAAATAAAGAGAAAACTACGGAAAACAAAACAGATTATACAGCTAAATTATTAAGTTTAATACCTAATATGTTTATTCGTATTACTGTAAAACTTTTAAGATTTTTAGATAGGCATGG
>CALXJR010000083.1 GCA_944388675.1 uncultured Clostridia bacterium | reverse complement strand
GTATATGTAATGGAAGAAGTAAAAAGAACAATGAAGTCTAAAGCAAAACAAGTAGAACAAGAGCATAATAATGCAAACTTATAAATATAATCAAAGGAGTAAGGAAAAACATGAGTAAAAATGAAGCAAGACTAGGTAGGGTTAATGAAGAAATTATGAAGGCTATAAGCCATACAATTACTTATGAACTAAAAAATCCAGATGTTACTGGTATGATAAGTGTTACTAGAGTAAAAACAACACCAGATTTAAAATATGCAAAAGTTTATGTAAGCTTATTAAACTCTAAAAGTATAGAAAAAACAATGAATGGCTTAAAAGAATCAGCTGGTTTTATAAGATCTCAAGTGGCAAAAATAGTTAACTTAAGAATAACTCCAGAGTTAGTTTTTGAATATGATGATTCAATAGTCCATGGAGAGAAAATTGATAACATTTTAAAAGAAATTAGCAAGAAAGATAAGGAATTAAAAGAAAAACTAAATTCTAAAGAAGAAAACTAATAATTGAAAATTTATATATTTTTAAAAATTTTAATAACTAAAGTTATGACTAGAAATTTTTAAAATATATAAATTTTCTTAAACAGTCTTTATAATTTAGCCCAGAAGATTTATCATTTAAGTGATAAGTGATTCGAGAAAGGAAAGTAAAAAATGACTTTAGATAATATATTAGAAGAAATAAAAAAAGCAGATAAAATTGCAATATTAACACATGAAAATCCAGATGGAGATGCAATAGGAAGTAGTTTAAGCTTAAAACTTGCATTAAAACAATTAGGAAAAGAGGCGGACTTAATAGTTCCAGAATTTCCAAAATCATTTGAATTTTTACCAGGAGCTAGTGAAATTATAAAGGAAAGCAATGTAGAACAATATGACTTAGCATTTGCTTTAGACTGTGCAAGTATAAAATTATTAAATGGATTTGTAAGCTATTTTGATAATGCAAGAACAAAAATTGTAATTGATCATCATAGTTCTAATACAATGTTTGGTGATTTAAACTATGTTGACCAAGATGCACCAGCATGTGCTCAATTATTGCTTGTTGTTTTTAACTATTTTAATATTAATGTATCACATGAAATTGGAACTTGCATATTAACTGGAATAATTACAGATACAGGTGGATTAAGATATGAAGGTGTAACTGCTGAAACATTTAGATTTGTTGCAGATCTTTGTGAAAAAGGTATTAAAGTTTCAAAAGTTTATGAAAAAGTATTTGCAAGTAAATCAAGAGCAAAATTTGAATTGCATAGAATAGCATTAAATAGGTTAGAATTTTTAGAAGATGGTAAAGTTGCATTTACATATATTACTAAAGAAGATGAAGAAAAAGTTGGAGCAAGTAATGGAGATTATGATGGAATAGTAGAAAATGGCAGGGACGTTGAGGGTGTTGAAGTATCTGTATTTTTAAGAGAAACTTCAAATGGAATCAAAGTATCTTTACGTTCTAAAGAAAACGTAAATGTATCTCAAGTTGCTATGATATTTGGTGGAGGAGGCCATGTTAGAGCTGCAGGATGTAAAATACAAGGAAATATCGAGCAAGTAAAAAACCAAATATTAAATACAGTAAGAGGTTATTTGAAATAAAATGGATGGAATAATTTTAATAAACAAAGAAAAAAATTATACTTCACATGATGTTGTAAATAAAATAAAGAAAATAACAAAATCAAAAGTTGGACACACTGGTACATTAGACCCAAATGCTACCGGTGTGTTACCGTTATTATTAGGAAATGCAACAAAAATATCTAAATATTTAATAAATCATGATAAAGAATATGAAGTAGTTTTACAATTAGGAATAAAAACAGATACAGCAGATGTGGAAGGAAAAATAATAGAAGAAAGAGAAGTAAATACAGATTCATTAAATGAAGAAAATGTAAAAGAAGTTTTAAATACATTTATTGGCAAGCAAAAACAAACTCCTCCAATGTATTCAGCTATAAAAGTAAATGGTAAAAAACTATATGAATATGCAAGAAAAGGACAAGAAGTAGAAATAAAACCTAGAGAAATAGAAATATATGAAATAAAAATTACTAATTTAGATAAAGAAAAAAAGCAAATTAGTTTTACAGTAAAATGCTCTAAAGGTACATATATAAGAAGCCTATGTGAAGACATAGCAGAAAAACTTGGAACAGTAGGTTTTATGAAAGAATTAAATAGAACTATTGTAGGAAATTTTAATATTAAAGATTCAGTTACAATTTCAGAATTTGAAGAAAAATATAACAACAACGATTTTTCAGATGTTATAACAATTGAAAAAATATTTAAAGAAAATCCTAAAATAGAATTAAATAATCAAAATTTAAAACAATATTTAAATGGAGTAAAAATAAAAGTATCAGTTGAAGATTCTATTTACAGAATTTATTTAGATAGCAAATTTATTGGACTTGGAATAGTACAAGAAGGTTTTCTAAAAAGAGATTTAGTTATATAATTTTCGTAAAAAATATTGATAATTAATCTATTATTTGATAACATACTAAAAATAAATGTAGCAAAATATAGGTGAATTAAATGAAGAAATTATATAAACTATTTTATATTTTTATAATAACAAGTGTTTGTGGATATTTAATTGAACTAGTATGGACTTTAGCAACAAAAGGAGTATTAATAAATCATTCGGCTGTAGTAATTGGACCATTTAATTTTGCATATGGTATTTGTGGTGTTGCTCTTACTGTATTATTATATAAATTTAAAGATGAATCATATTTAAAAATCTTTTTCTTAAGTTTTATTGTTGGTTCTATTTTAGAATATATTATGAGTTGGGGAATGGAATTCGTCTTAGGATTTACAGCTTGGGATTATTCTAATAGACCTTTTAATATTAATGGACGTGTTTGTTTGTTGTTTTCTATATTTTGGGGAGCTTTGGGAATTGTATGGATAAAAATGCTTTATCCCCAAATGGATAAAAATTTAAATAAAATTAGTCCAAAAAAATATAAAGTAATTGCAATTTTTCTTATTATATTTTTAGTATGTGATATTTTGCTAACAATAAGTAGCGTAGATAGAGCACATGAAGCAGACCAAGGAATACCACCAAGCAATAAATATGAGGAATTTTTAGATAATACATTTAATAGTACTTATTTAAAAAATATGTATAATAATAATTGGAAGTGAAATATGAGAGTTTTAGTTTTATCATGTAGCACAGGCGGAGGGCATAATGCTTGTGGACATTATATAGAAAATGAATTTAAAGAAAATAATGTAATATGTGATTTTGTTGATTATTTTGATATTTTAGGACCTAAAGCTAAAGAAGCTTCTGAAAAGATATATTTAGAATCTGTGAGAGGTAATGGAAGTGTTTTTAAGTTAGCATATAGATTAGGTGAAGCATATAGTAAAACAGGAATTACTAGTCCAGTTTATAATTTTAATAAATTGACGAGGAATAAAATATATTCATATGTGGAACAAAACAATTACGATTTAGTTATTTCTCCACATTTATTTCCTGCAATGGCTATAACTGCATTAAAAAAAGACGGTAAAAATATAAAACTTATTAATGTTGCAACTGACTATCATGCAATACCTTTCTGGGAAGAAACAAAACCAGATTACTTTGTAATACCACATAAATCTTTAAAAGAAGAATTTATAAATAAAGGATTTAAAGATGAAATTTTACTAGATTTTGGTATATCTGTTTCTAGTGCATTTTCTAAAATAAAAAATAATCTTTCTTTACCAAAAGATAAGGAAATTATATTAATCACATCTGGAAGTATGGGCTTTGGAAAAATGAAAGATGTTGTTATATCTTTACTAGAAGAATTAAGAAATGTTTATGTTGTTGCAATTTGTGGTAATAATAAAGAATTAAGTTCAGAGCTAAAAGAAATAAATAATTCAAATCTTATGGTTATGGGATATGTTAATAATATAAATGAGTACATTTCGGCAAGTACTATTGTTTTAACAAAGCCAGGCGGACTTACAAGCACAGAAGTAGGAGTAATACGAAAACCAATGATTCATTTAATGCCTATACCTGGAGTAGAAAACTATAATGCGGAATTTTTTAGAAAGAATGGTCTTAGTTTAGTATCAAACAATATTGAAGAAGTAGTATATAACACATCTAAATTATTAAATAATAAAAATATGCAAAGAGAAATGATAGAAAATCAATCTAAAATTATTAATAAAAATTCTGCAAAAGATTTAGTAGATTTTGTTTTGAAAAATTTTGATAATTAAGAAAGGCTACCTATAGATAGGTAGCTTAAATATATAATTTATTTTCTTTTCTTCCTTTAAATTTACTTTTCATAGAAAAACTTACAACTGACATTAATTTAGGAGGCAGAGACCTTGCTTTTTGAGGACATTCTTCTATACAACGCATACAAGTAATGCACTTTTTGGTATCAGTAGTATTAGGTTCTTCTAAACTAATAGCTCCTACTGGACATCTTCTTGCACATTTACCACATTTAATACAATTATTATTTACTTCAATTTTTAAAGGCATACTACTTGCTTTTACATAAGGAAATTTACCTGGAACATCAATAGATTCAGTAAGAGTATTATTTTCTAAACCTTCCATAACTTTTTTTGCAAAATCTTTTAATTCGTCTTCATCTTGTTTATCGGGTCTATTTGCTCCATATTGAGGCATCATTGAATGTTCAGCAACTGCAGAAATTGCAGCTCTACATTTAAATCCTTGCTGAGTTAAAATATTTTTTAACTCTAATAAACAATCATCAATAGCTCTGTTACCATATACAGCTACTAGTAAAGCACTTGCACCATTACCTTTTATATTTTGCAAACGTTCTACAGCAGGCTTAGGAACTCTTCCACCATATACAGGAACTGCAACAACACAAAAACAATCTTTAGAAAGCTCATAATTTTTATCTTTAGTATTATAATTACTAAGGTCAATCTTGTTTTTTTCACCAGAAAATACAGAACTAATAATATCTACAACTTTTTGAGTTCTTCCTGTTGCGCTAAATACAATTTCATATATTTCCATAAATATTCCTCCTTAAAGAAAAAATTTTTAAATATTATAGCATACACGAGTTAAAAAGTAAAATTAAGCACAACACTAAAACACTTAGAGTCATAAGCTTTTTATGGATATACCATTTATTTACAAAACATTGTTATTAAGTTATAATAATATTTATTGGAGGAAAATATGAAATATGAATATAAAAAAGAATATCAAATAAATTATACAGAATTAGATCAAAATCTTGAACTAGGAGTTTTTTCTGCAATAATTTTGCAACAAAATATGGGTACAGAATATTTTGGAACTTTAAAAAGTGATAATATAATATTAAAAAACGAGAATAATGCTATATGGGTAGTATCTAAAACCAAAGTACATTTTAATAAATATCCAACTTGGAGAGATATAGTATATGGAAGAACATATACAACTAAATTAAAGCCAATTAGAGTAGAAATGGAAACAACATTTACAAATGAAAAAGGTGAAAATTTATTTGTTACGAAACAAGAATCGTGTGCCATAGACTTAAATACAAGAAAAATTAGAAAAATAGATACAGTAAATTATCCCAAAGATATGGAAATTGAAGAAAACACACTCGTAGAACCCTTCTTAAAATTAAATGAAAGCTTTTCAGAAAATGATTTTGTATATGAACAAAAAATATTTTCAACAGATATAGATTTTAGTAGACATACAAATAATGCTTCATATGTTAAATTTATTTTAAATACTTTATCATGCCAATTTTTAGATAAAAATAAAGTAACAGATTTTGAAATTCATTATATAAATGAAAGTGGAGAAGGACAAAAATTAAAAATCTATAAAAAAGAAAAAGACAATATAATAGAATTTCTTATTAAAGAAAAGGAAACTAATAAAGAAATTGTAAGAGCATTTTTAAAATATGAATAAAAGTAATTATCCCCCGGCTAAGCCGGGGGCTTTTTACTCATAACGCCCATAGGGCTATGTTACAAGCAGAGCCTCAA
>CALXJR010000082.1 GCA_944388675.1 uncultured Clostridia bacterium | reverse complement strand
ATTTCTTGTGTAACTTCAATGTTTCCATTAGAAGTTACAAGATAGACTTGACCACCAATTGCACAGGAGAACTGTCCATGGGCAAAAACAACTTCTGAAATGGTTTGACCATTTTCAGCAGCTCTTGCAAGAATGGTTCCTGCAACAGCTCTTTGGGTTGCTTCATCACATACACCAGCTTCGGCATATGTGGTTTTCTCAAGAAGGAGAATGTCTGTCTGTGAGAGCTCAACACCATTAAAGGCGTAAATTTTCTCATCAGAGTTTACTTCTTCTTGTGCTTCTGTTGTTTCAATCACAGCTGTGTCATTGACCTCTTGTACTTCTTCTTCAGGTTTGCTTTCTTCTCGTGGTTCCGTCTCTTTTGCCACATCTGCTGTAGCATACCGGATCTCAAGAGATATAGCGGGAGTAATTTTTGTATCTTCAGTAGAAGTTTCTACCAAAGAGGTTTGTGTTGTATTTTCGAATTTTGTTATTGTCTCTTCTTCTCTACTGGGTAGCTTCGGGTTCATTATCGCTTGTGCAAAAACAAATCCCGAAATTACAAAGCAAATAAACGAAAAGAGGTACATAAGAGCCGCAATTTTCCGAGTGCTAAGCATGATTCCATTCAACCTTTCTTTAACTACTTTGGAACTATGTCCATATTATGTTAATTATAACACTTTTTGCCCTAAATTTCAAATTCCTGTTTTTGGGGACACCTTCCAAAAACAGGATGACATTATTTTATAGTTAATAATTTTTCTAGAATATGAATTATAATCCTGTTTTTGGAAGGTGTCCCCAAAAACAGCTTATAAACTTGAAGATGTTGCAACATATGTGTCATCTGGTGGATAGACATATTCTTCACTTGGTGTAGTTACTTCTTTAATACTATCTATTTCTATTACTGGTATTTCTCCATGATAGTCTCCTTTTGTAATTGTCCCTTCCGCTTCTACCCATGCTCCATCATTGTACTTATCTGCCCCATTTAAATGGCATAAAAATCCAACTACAACAGCTTGCATATCAGATGAAATAATCATCTGTCTTGCTAATACAAATTGTTCAGGTGTAAAATCATAAACTCTATAAACATAACCAATAAATCTAATCCTCATTCCAACATAAGTATCAAGATTACTATGTACTTCTTGTAAAACATTTGTATAATTACTTGCTGAAATTACATTAACCTGACCTTTTAATGTTTTTTCTAAATCTGGTAATTCATTTTCTTCATTATGAAAAACCTTATACATTCCAAAACCACACATCACTAATACTAATATTAATAAAATAATAAATATAATCTTAAAAACTTTTTTACTATTAATTTTAAAATTACAAATAAACATATATCTTCTCCTCCTAATCAAGTGTTAGGAAGAAAGTTAATATTCCTCCTTGCACAGTACTTTAATAAATACTATGAAAAAGGATTTTGATTTATTACAAATATTAACTTTATATAATTTTAATAAATTACAAAAATGTATTTTATATCAAAATAAAATATTTAAGAATAATCCCTTGAAAATATTGATTTCATAACACCTTTATCTAGCAAACTACTGAATATATTTTTTAATATAATAAGAATAATTGGACCTATAAATAAACCTATTACACCAGATAATTTAAAACCTGTATACATAGCTATCAATGTAAATATTGGGTGTATACCAATATGATTACCAACAATCCTTGGCTCTATAAATTGTCTTACAACAGACATTATAATCCACAATATAAGTATACAAATAGCAAGTGTTAAATTACCATTGCAAGCTGATATTATTGCCCAGGGTATCATTACTGTACCAGAGCCAAAAATAGGAAGAGCATCAACAAAACCAATTCCAATTGCATATAATAATGGATATGATATATTTAGTCCAGCAAATTTGAATATATATAAACCAATAAGAGAAATTATAAAAGAAACTAATACTAATATTGCTTCTGCTTTTAAATAATTCCCTAATACTTTAATTATTTCTTTTAAATGTTTATATAACTTTTTTACCCATATCTCTGGTAAATGATGTTCTATTTGATCTATCATATATACTTTGTCTGTACATATAAAATATAATGATAAAAATGTTACTACTAAATACACTCCTATAGTTGGAATTGATGTAAGCCATTCTAAGGCTTTTTGTAAAAATTCATTGAGCCATATTGTTACAGTGTTTAATAATTCAGTTGTTGAATTTTCTATAGCAATTATTACACTATCTGGAATGTTTAATCTTTTTAAATTTTCACCGTTAATGAAATTTTGTATTAATGTACTCGCATTTGTAAAATATGTTCCTAAATTATCTAATAAATTAGAACCTTCTGATATAAGTGTACTAATTATCCATATTAATAGTCCAAGTATTATTCCTATAACAATAATAATTACAATAATGCTACTAATTTTTCTATTTAAATTACATTTTCTCATTAAAAATCTAATTGCTGGTTCTAATAGTAAAGATATAATAAAAGCTATTAAAAATGGCATATAGAAAAAAGCAAGTTTAAAGCTTAAATATATACCAATTAAGCTAATAATTAGTATTATTAGCTTTCTAAACACCTTTGTCCAATAATTCATATCAATTACCATATTATCACCTAAATACGTTTTTTATTATTTTATGATATAAGTAAAATAATATACCCATATAATTTGCTTACTTTTAATCATCATTTAATTAGAAGATAATTTAAGAAGACATATATTTTTTGTAAATTTATCGTCTTCGTGCAGTAAAAAAGAACGAAAGTTCTTGCCAGAAGCGATAAAACTTTAAAAAATATATATCTTCATTAAAAATTATAATAGAAAAGTAAACAATCATATGAGGAAAATTTTAAAATTTATTAGTCAGCATTTTTATCATCACTACAACATATACATTCTATTGTATCACAAAGTTCATCTTCATCTACAGCCTCATTTGCTGCTAGGTCTCCTAATGTTAGCATACCAACTACTTTCTTATTTTCTACTACAGGAATTCTTCTTATTTGATTTGTAGACATTAACCTTTCTGCTTCAGTTAAATCTGCTGTTGTTTCACAAGTGCAAGGATTTGTAGTCATTATTTCACTTACTGGTGTTTTACAAGTATCTTTATCACATGCAACTGCTCTTAATAATATATCTCTATCTGTAACAATACCAACTACATTTTTTTGATCGTCACAAACAGGAGTACAACCTATATGTTCTTCTCCCATAATTTTTGCACAATCTCTAATTGTTGTTTCAGGCTTTACAAAATTTACATGATTACACATACAATCTTTAACTTTCATTTATATATCCACCTTTCAAAAAAATTTACATTATTATTATGTACAATTTAAAAAGTAAATATACAAATTTGTTTTTTCAAAATTGGGAAAATTTTCAAAATTTTAAATATTGCATATTTGTTGGTCTATTCATTTGTGAGAAATAATTATATGAATTTCCCCTACTTGTATTTTGAGATGTATTATTTCTTAATAACTGATTTAATATTAATATTTTTATCAAATCTTTTAAATAAGAATTAGATTTATTTTCTGCTTTTTCATAAATCTCATCTGTAAGTTTTGCAACCAGTTCTTTGTTTGGTTTTTCATTTATGTTTTTACATTTATTAATTACTATTGGATTTAATTTTGTAAAAATTTCTGGATATAAATCAATATTTTCTATTGTAGGCTCTGGAATATTAATTTGCCTATTATATGTATTAAAAACATTTGTTTGTATAGGATATCTATTTATTTGTATTGGATTTTCACCAATCATTGCTCTCATATATTCATCATAATTATACATATAAAAACCTCCTCTACTATTGTATAATATGAGAAGGTTTTTATATTGTTACAATTCATTTACAAGAGTTTTAAAATATTTTCCTCTTTCTTCAAAATTTTTAAATGCATCAAAACTTGCACTTGCAGGCGAAAGTAATACTATGTCTCCTTTTTTTGCTTTTTCTTTTGCAATTTTAACCGCTTCTTTTAAATTTTCTGCATGAATTATTTCAATTTTTTTATCTTCCGATAAAGCATATTTTGTGGCTTGTTCTATTTTTTGAGCAGTTGGTCCTGTTAAAATTAAAGTTCCTACCTTTTTTGCAATTACCTCACCAATTTCTTTATAATCTAGCCCCTTATCTGAGCCCCCTGCAAGTAAAATAATATTTTCATCAAATGAATTTAAACCTGCAATTGTACTTGCTGGACTTGTTCCAATTGAGTCATTATAATATTTTACACCATTTAGCTCTCTTACAAATTCTAATCTATGTTCTACACCTTTAAATTCTTTAACCGCTTCTATTTGTATATCTTTACTTACTATAGTTTCTGTTGCAGCAAGAGCGGCACAAATATTTTCATAATTGTGAACTCCACGTAATTTTATATCATCTTTACTAATTAATTTAGTACATTCTCCTAAATCACACTTTTTTATAAATCCGTCTTTTCTATCATATACATAACCGTTTTTTAATTTTTTTGTACTACTAAAGAATATTACTTTTCCTTTTACTTCTTTTGCAAAATTTTCTGTTATTTCATTGTCTTTATTTAAAACAACTATTCCATCTTCAGATTGATTTCTAAATATTGTTTTTTTAGCTTCTTGATATTCTTCGTAAGATTTATGTACATTTAAGTGGTCTGGATAAACATTTGTTACAACTGAAATATTTGGACTTACAGTCATACCCATTAATTGAAAACTGCTTAATTCTAATATAACTATGTCTTCTGGTTTCATTTGATTTATTTTTGTAAATATTGGTTTTCCTATGTTTCCTCCTAAGAAGCAATTGTAACCTGCTTTTTTACATATTTCATATATTAATGATGTAGTAGTAGTCTTTCCTTCTGTACCAGTAATGCCAATTACTTTACATGGTGCAAGTTTTAAAACCATTTCGATTTCGGATGTTAAAATTGCTCCTTTTTTTACTGCACTTTGAAATTCATGTTTTGTTGGAAGTGCACTAGGAGATCTAAATATTATATCAAATCCATTAAGTCTTTTTAAATTATCTTCTCCAAATTCTACTTCATATCTATATTTATTTATTTTATCCATTATTTCATCAGATAATGCATTTGTACTAAAAACAGTAACTTTTGCATTTTTGTCATAGAAATAATCTAGAAGCGGAATATTACTTACTCCCATTCCAATTATTGCCACTTGTTTGCCATCTAAATATTGATTAAATTCTTCTAATTTTTCATTAACGTACTCCATAATAGCATCCTCCTAAAGTTTTATATAGGCTAAAACTTTTTTTGCTGATTCCTCAGGTGTTTTACAATCTGTTACATCTATATCTATTGTTTTATCAAATCTATCATAAAATCCTGATTGTTCTTGTAATTTATCTCTTTGTATTATATGATTTTTAATTTCTTCTCTATTTGCATTTTCATATTGACCTAATTTTCTATCAACTCTTGTTTCTAAATCTGCTGTAATAAAAAAGTGATAATCTAGTTTTGGATAAATTCTCATTAGGTCTCTACCAGATATTATTAAATTATATTTCTTTTTATACATATCAATTAATGAAGCTCCAAAAGCATAAAATTTTGAATTGTCCGCTTCTTTTGCAATTTTTGAAACATTTAATGATGTTTCATCTGATTGTAAATTATCTTCATTTATCTCTTTTCCACTTACATATACAACACTTTGTTTATCTTCTATTTTTATTTCAACTTTTAATCTTTCCATCAATTCTTTTATATCTAAGTTTTTCATAGTTTCTGGATTGCTCATCATCTGTTTAAAATCTATATTTGAAGTCATTAATGCATATACAATTCCTCTATATAAATTTCCTCCATGTAATATTATACTATTTGGAATCATATTTAATAGTTCTCTACAAAGAGAAGTTTTTCCAGCTCCTACTAAACCTTCTATTCCAATTGTTATATTTTCTTTCATATTTAATCCTCCAAATCGATTTAAATTTTTTTAAAATTTTTAGTAAATTACAATTCATAACTATATTTTCTTTATTGTAAAAATTTAAATTACAACATTATTAAACACATTATATATTCATTATTTATATATGTCAATTATTTGATCTAAA
>CALXJR010000081.1 GCA_944388675.1 uncultured Clostridia bacterium | reverse complement strand
AAAAATAAATTTAAGTGCTTCAAATACTACTATGAAAAAGGGAGACTCTCAAAAATTAAATGTAGAAATTTATCCAGCAGATGCTAAAAATCACGAAATAGAATTTACTTCTAGTAATACTAAAGTACTAACTGTAGATAGCCAAGGAACAGTTTTATCAGTGGGAAATGGAACTGCAAAAATTACTGCAAAAGCAAAAGAAAATAATGTATCAAGCTCTTTAGAAATACAAGTTTATACTCCTGTAACAGATTTAGAGCTAAATGTAGAACAGCTAACAATGCAAGAAGGTGATAGTTTTATAATAGTTCCAAGCATATACCCAACAGATGCAAGTAATCAAAATGTAAAATATTCTGTAGAGGAACAAACAATTGCACAAGTATCTAGTGATGGAAAAATAACAGGTGTTAGTGAAGGTACAACAACAATTTCAGTCATTTCAGAAGATGGTAATATTACAAAAACAATAATCGTTAATGTTGTGCCAAGAATTGGAGAAGATGAAATAAATTGGGATTCATCTTTAAAAGTAGAAAATAGTATGGTAACTGGACTTGATTATAAAAATAATACTGTAGAACAGATAAAAGATAAAATACAAACTTTATATAAAATAGAAATTTATAATAGCAAAAATGAATTATTAACTGAAAAACAAAATGTTGTAACAGGTTCTACTATACGTTTTATAGATGAAAATAATGTTATTAAAATGGAATATCATGTTGTTTTATATGGTGACGTTAATGGTGATGGAAAAATAAATAGTACAGATTTGCTAGTACTTCAAAGACACATATTAGAAATAGAAAAATTAAAAGGTTATTTTAAGACAGCAGGAAATATATCTAAAAATGGCAAAAATCCTTCATCTTTAGACTCATTATTAATACAAAGACATATTCTAGGTTTAAAACTAATAGAACAGTAAGGAGCGGTTAAATGATTAAAAGTAAAAAGATTATAATAATTTTAACTGTAGTATTGTGCTTAGTAAGTCAAAAATCTTTTGCTCAAAATGATAGTTTGCAAATAATTGCAGATAAAAATGAGTTAATAGTTGGAGAAGAAGGAAGTTTAACTATAAAACTTCCAAATACTAATATTGCATCTTTTACACTAGAAATTTATTATAATCATGACAATTTAGATTATGTATCAGGTCCAGAAAATTCTAATGAAATAGAAAACAGAATTATATATACTTGGACTGATAGTCAAGCCAAAGGTAAATCCAATATAGAAGTAAAGCCTTTTACTTTTAGAGCTTTAGCAGGAAGTTTGGCACAAATTAATGTAATAGGTGAGTTTTACGATAAAGATGGAAACGAAGTAAAGATAGAGCCACAAAATTTTACCTGGCACATATCAGAAGAAGTTCAAACTCAGAATGTGGAAGGAAATTTTGATAAATCAAGTGCAAATTTAGATATATTAAGACTTAGCCATGAAGGAATAAGTCCACAATTTGAAACAAATGTTACAGAATATTATATAACACTAGATACAAGTGTAGACACACTAGATGTAGAAGCAATTCCAGAAAATCCAAATGCAAAAGTAGAAATTTCAGGAAGCGGAAAAATGATTTTAGGAAAGAATACTATCACTATAAAAGTAACGTCTGAAGACGGAACTCAAAGTAAAACTTATATAATTTATGTAACAAAAACAGATAATATAGAAAAAGCAAATGCTAATTTAGAAACCTTAGCTATAAGACAAGGAACTTTAAATCCAGAATTTTCAGATTCTCAATTTACAGAATATAGAGTAGAAATAGATAACAATATAGAAAATATAGATCTTTTAGCAATTCCTCAAAACCAGAATGCAAAAGTAGAAATAAAGAAAGATGATGTAATGAAAATAGGAGATAATAAAATTTATATTAATGTTACTGCAGAAGATGGAATAACAAATAAAAAATATCAAGTAACAGTCCATAGAAGAACAGAAGAAGAACAAAAACAATATGAAAAAGAGCAAGAAGAACAAAGAATAATTGCAGAAAGATTACTAGCAACAGTAAATAATGATACAAATAATATCAGTGGCAAAAATATTGAATTAAATCAACAAAATGCAGTAGATGAAGTAATAGAAGAAACTGAAAAAAAAGAAAGAAATAATGGAATAATTATTATTGCGTTCATTTTAGTTGGTTTAATAATTTTTGTGATAATAAAAAATAGAGATAAAATACGAAAAAAGACTTAATATTAAAATAAAAATTAAAAAAATCCTTGACAAACCAATAATTACAGTAGTAAAATGGAATCTGTCGATTATAGAGAGAACCTGTAAACATTCCGAACACAGAAGTCAAACTCTATTTTTATAGGATTATATGATTTTTCGCAAAGTCAAGATGCTATAAAACAAAAAAGGTTTGCAAAGTGCTTAAGAAGTTTAAAAATCATATAATACCAAATATAAAGATAAATTCTTTGTATTTGGTATTTTTTCCGTGGCAAAATTTAAATAAGAAAGGAGGAGTGCTAAAAACATATTTTTTCTAAAAGAAAGGAGTAAGAGATGATAGAATTAGAACATATTACAAAAACTTACAAAGTATCAAAAAGAGATGCTGGACTAAAAAATGCATTTAAAAGTTATTTTAAAAGAGAATACACAGAAGTAAAAGCTCTAGATGACATATCTTTTAAAATTAACGAAGGAGAAATGGTAGGATACATAGGACCAAATGGTGCACGGAAAATCAACCACAATAAAAATAATGTGTGGAATATTAACTCCTAGCTCACGGAACTTGCAGAATTAATGGTATGGTTCCATATAAACAAAGAAAAGAATATGTAAAAAACATAGGTGTTGTATTTGGAAATAGGTCAGGATTATGGTGGGATGTTCCTGTTGAAGACTCTTTTGAATTATTAAAAGAAATATATAGTATACCTGATGAAAAATACAAAAAACAAAAAGAAATGTTAACGGAAATGCTAAACATACATGAAATAATTAGAACACCAACAAGACAATTAAGTTTAGGGCAGAGAATGAGATGTGAAATTGCAGCAGCATTTTTACATGACCCTAAAATAGTTTTTTTAGATGAGCCAACAATAGGACTAGATAGCACATCTAAAATAGCAGTTAGAAATTTTATTAAAAAGATAAACAAAGAAAAAAATACAACAATAATACTAACAACACACGATACAGGAGATATAGAAGCTTTAACTAAAAGAGTAATTCTAATAGGAAAAGGGAAACTTCTTTTAGATGGAAGTTTAAATAATTTAACAAAAAAATATACTAAAAAAATATTAAATGTAAAATATAAAGGTAGACTTTTAGATTTATTGCCAGGAATGAGAGTTTTAGAAAAAGATAAAGACCAAGTAAAAATAGAAGTGGATGAAAAAAAGATAAAACTTGCAGATGCAATTGTGTATATAAGCAATAATATAGAAGTTTTAGATTTAGAGATAAAAAATACCCCTATAGATGATGTAGTAGCAAATCTATATAAAGAATATCATATATAATTTACGAAAAGGGGGTTAAAAAATGAAAGAAATAATTAGAAAAATAAAAACTTATTTTGCCTATTTTAAAATAAAATTCTTAAATGAAATACAATATAAAATAGCAGCAATTGCAGGAATATTAACACAATTTGCATGGGGAGCAATGTATATAATGTTATATTCTGCATTTCTATCTGATGGTGGAAGTGACTATACAATTCCACAAATGTGTACATATATATGGCTTGGACAAGCATTCTTTGCATTATTTAATATTTGGAATTTAGATAATGATATTTTAGAATCTGCAAGAACGGGAGATATTGCATTAGAACTTGTAAAGCCTGTTGGACTGTATTTAATATGGCATGCAAAAACATTTGGAAAGAAAATTGCAAGTATGCTACTTCGTGCAATACCGATAATTATCATATGTTCACTTCCTTTTTTAGGAGATTATCGCTTAATGCCACCAGTAAGTATTGGAGCGCTAGCTTTATCTATAATTACACTAATATTTTCTGTTGGAATTATGCTTGCATTTATAATGGTAATGTATACAGTAATTATGAGAACAATAACCTCACAAGGAATTAGAACAACATTTGATTTAATATATAGTTTTTGTTCTGGAGGACTAATTCCTATTCCATTTATGCCAGAACCAGTTGTAGAAATACTAAAATTTACACCATTTTATTATATGCAAAATGTATCTTTTAATATTTATAATGGTTATATAAGTAATCCTACTGAAATAGTACAAATAATATTATTACAAATAGTATGGCTAATTGGACTTACATTACTTGGAAGATATTTGCTAAATAAACAATTATCAAAAGTTATTGTGCAAGGAGGTTAGAAATGAGATTATATTTAAAATATTTTACAATGCAACTTAAAGCAGAATTAGAATACAGAAAAGCCTTCATAATATCTATAATTGCCAAAATGGCAACATCTATTTTTTCTGTTTTATCAATATATTTTCTATTTGATAAATTTGGTAGTATAGCAGGTTACACATTTGAAGATGTATTAATTTGTTTTGCAGTATCATTTATGGGCTATTCTCTTGCAGAATGTTTTTTTAGAAGTTTTGACCATTTTGACAGAATGATTTCAAATGGAGTATTTGACAGAATTTTAGTAAGACCAAAAGGAATAATATTACAGGTATTAGGAAGTGAGATTGAGTTTAATAGGTTTGGAAGAACACTGGTTTCAATAATAATAGTAATTGGAGTTTTAATAAATAATCAGCAATTATTACGACCGGACAAAATACTTACAATTATTTTAATGGTTTTAGGAACAATAGTAATTTATGCAAGTTTATTTATACTAAAGGCAGGAATAACATTTTTTACAACACAAAGTCTAGAAATAATGAATATATTTACAGATGGAACAAGAGACTTAGCACAATACCCATTAAACATTTATCAAAAATGGGTACAAAACTTTTTTACATACATATTGCCAATTGCATTAGTTAATTATTATCCATTGTTATATCTTATAGGAAAAACAAATAATAAATTATATATGATACTTCCTATATTTACAACTATTTTTATAATTCCATGTTATGCAGTATGGAAAATAGGAATAAGAAAATATAAATCAACAGGTTCATAAAAAGCACTGGTATTATAAACCAGTGTTTTTTAGTAATATAAATATTATATTTTGAATATACATTGTAACATATTAATTAATTTGGAGATAAGATGGACATATTAGAAGTTATTTTTATTAGTATAAGTGTTGCAATGGATGCTTTTGCAGTTGCAGTATGTAAAGGCTTAGCAATAAAGAAAATAAATATAAAAAAAGCTATTATAATAGGCTCATATTTTGGAATATTTCAAGCAATAATGCCAGTTTTAGGGTATTGTATTCGGAACAGCTTTTAAAGATTCAATCTTGCAAATTGACCATTGGATAGCACTAATTTTGCTAAGTAGTATTGGTATAAATATGATAAAAGAATCTTTTGATAAAAATTATAATTATAATGATAGTATAGATGTTTCTACAATGATTGTGTTATCTATAGCTACTAGTATTGATGCTTTAGCTGTTCGGAATTACTTTTGCCTGTTTAAAAGTAAGTATATTTATGCCAGTAATTATAATAGGAATAATAACATTTATTATTTCAACAATTGGAGCTTTAATAGGAAATAAATTTGGAAACAAATTCGAAACAAAAGCGGAAAGAGTTGGTGGAGTTATCTTAATAATATTAGGAATAAAAATAGTATTGGAACATTTAGAAATTATATAACTAGACATAAAACAAAAAAAGTGATAAAATGGAGCAAATTGCAGACGCAATTGTCAGATTTCAAAATCCCAACCACAATAAAGGAGGGAAAACCATGCAAAAAGAGACAAAGGACGTCCTGCTCGAATGTGCAAGGCTTATCATGCACGAGGATCCTAAGCTCTACCGGAGGTTGATCTATGCAATTCGCGAAGATCAGAATCTGGAAGCTTTGAAGGCTCTGATTGATGAGGCTGAGGCGAACCAGAGACAAGCCTGGGCTGTCGGCATGGAATGCTAAAAAATCAAAGGACTTGTAGCTACATTGCTACAAGTCCTTTGATTAGTTTATAAATAAAAGTAATAAAAAGAAAAACTTGCAATATTATTATAAAAGAGGTATAATATGCTCGAATTAGGAGATATAATTATATTTCCTTAATA
>CALXJR010000080.1 GCA_944388675.1 uncultured Clostridia bacterium | reverse complement strand
CATAACAGCAACAGTTGGAGTAGCAAAAGGAACATTATATTATCACTTTTCAAGCAAAGAAGAAATATTTGAATTTCTAATAGGTGAAGGAGTTAAACTTTTAAAAAATAGTATTGAAATAAAAACAGAGAAACTCGATAAATCAATAGATAAAATTAAGGCTATAGTTCTAATAGAATTAAAAGTACTAGTAAAATATGAAGATTTTATGACAATAGTACTTAGCGAGATATGGGGAAGTGGACCAAGAAGTCAATTATGCAAGAATTATGTCTTTGATTATATTCAATTAATCGAAAAAATTGTAAAAGAAGGTATAGAAAAAAAAGAAATAATTGAAGGTGATGCAAATGTAATTGCTTCAGGAATATTCGGTTTTACTTGTTCGTGTTTAATATATAAGATGCGAAGAGGAAAAGACATAAATATACCAGAATTATATGCAGAAATAGAAAAGACTTTTTTAAGAAAATTAAAAAGATAGTAAAAGAGGGAGAAATTCATGAGAATATTAAAAGATTTTAAAATACCAAATTTTAAATTTAAAAAAATCAAGATGAATGATATACCAGATATAAATAATGTTGATGTGGACTATGAAAAAGTAAAAGAAGCAGCTGAAAAAAAGAACAAAAAACATCAACCATATAAGCAAACAAATTATAAAACAATAAAAGAAGTATTTATACATTCAATGAAGGAATATGCTAAAAATCCATTAATATTACAAAAACCAAATCATAAAGAGCCTTATAGAGAATATACATACGAAGAATTTGGAAAAGATGTAGTAGCATTAGGAACAAAATTAATAAAAATGCTTCCTAAAAATGCAAGAGTAGTAATAGTTAGTGAGACGACATATGGATGGTATTTATCATATATGACAATGCTATGTGGAGCAGGAATTGCAGTACCAGTTGATAAAGAACTTCCAGACAATGAATTAGAGAATGTAATAAATAGAGCAAAAGCAACAGCTGTTATATATTCTGCAAAAAAGAAAGATTCAGTAAAAAGAATAGAAAATAAAATACCAACAGTGAAATATTTTATAGAGATGGATTCAGATGACTATATTGTAGATAAGCATATGGGAATTAATTATCTAATAAAAGAAGGAAATGAATTAGTAGAAAATGGTGATAATTCTTTTATGGATATAGAAATTGATCCAGAAGAATTTAAAGTTTTAATATTCACATCTGGAACAACTTCAAATTCAAAAGGTGTAATGATATGCAATAGAAATTTAGCTGCAAACATAAATGCAGTATCTGCATATGTAAAACTATATCCATCTGATAGATTATTTTCAGTATTACCATTACATCATACTTATGAATCAACAATAGGATTTTTACTACCATTTGCATGTGGTTCATCAGTTGCAATTTGTGAAGGATTAAAATATATAGTTCCAAACTTACAAGAATCAAAACCAACAGCAATGCTTGCAGTTCCTTTATTAATAGAAAATCTTTATAAAAAAATAAATGAAACAATAAAAAAGAGCAAAAAAGACGGACTAGTAAATTCTATGATTCATGTTACAAATGTATTAAAGGCAGTAAATATTGATATAAAAAGAAAAGTATTTAAAGAAATTTTAGATAATCTAGGTGGCAATATAAGAATAATAGTTTCTGCTGCGGCACCTATAGATGCAAAGATAGGAAAATGGGTTGAAGATATAGGAATAAAATTCTTACAAGGCTACGGACTTACGGAAACAGCACCAATCGCTGCATTAACTCCAGAATATGAACCTTCAAGATATGCATCTACTGGAAAAGCAGTTGTAGGTACAGATATAATAGTAGATAATCCAAATGAAGCAGGCGAAGGTGAACTTTTAATAAAAGGACCAACTGTAATGCTTGGTTATTATGAAGATGAAGAAGCAACAAAAGAAGTTATGAAAAATGGTTACTTCTGTTCAGGTGATATAGGCAAAATTGATGAGGATGGATTTATTTACATTACAGGTAGAAGTAAAAATGTAATAGTAACTCAAAATGGTAAAAACATATATCCAGAAGAAATAGAGCTATTGTTAGGTAATATACCAGAAATTGCAGAGTGTATGGTATATGGTAAAAAAGAATCAGAAGATGCAAGAGATAAAGAACTAATAATAACTGCTAGAATAAAACCAAATTACGAAAAAATAGAAGAATTACATGGTAAAGATTTATCTGATGATGAAATTCAAAAGATAATTTGGAATAAAGTAAAAGAAGTTAATAAAAAGCTTACATCCTATAAAGCCGTAAAGAAAATTGAAATTAAAAAGGATGATTTTGAAAAAACTACAACAATGAAAATTAAAAGATACGTTGAAATCAATAAAAAATAAAATTTATTAAAAATATGTTACATAATTTTAATTGTAACAATTTTGTAACAATAGCGTTAGGAAAGTGTAATAAAAAAACACGCCGTAGCTATTGTTTTTTTTTGTAGAATAATATATAATAATGGTATATTAAAGAGTTATACATATGAAGAGGAGGAATTTTACAATGTCTAAATCTGGCATAGTAAATGTGAGAATGGTTATAACCGAAGAGAAAATTTTATCAAATATAGCAAAAGTACAAAGAATGATAGATCCAAATAGTAAAAAGCAAATAATCCAATTAGAGGATGATGCTTATTTTAAAGATTTGGTTGAGTCTATAAAAACATATTTAATTGAATATCCAAAAAAGAAGAATTTCCCAAAAACTGTTTATAAAGCAGCATATGGTTTAGTTGAATTTGCAACAAATGAATTTGAGGATAATACTAAACAAATAGAAGAACTTATTAGACAAAGAGAAAAGAATATAGCATTAGCTGGAGATTTAAAAAATGTTCTAACATTAGTACTTAATAAAGATAATGGTTGGAAAGAAGCTGTAAAAGATTTGTCATCAGAGTTCTCTGAAGATATACTAGATACTCTTGGAGTATTAGGAAGAGCAAAAAATGATAAATCTCAAAATTATCAAGATGCATTAAAATTATTAAATGCTAGAGTTGCAAATCTAGAATCTAATCTTCATATAGAAATAGATATGGAAAGGATAGAAGATAGATCAAAAGCTTTAAGTTATATAGGTATTGAAATTGCTGATGCATTAAAATTAATTCCTGCTCCACAAGAAGATATAGTAGAAGAAGTTGTTGAAGCCCCAGTACAAGAAAATGTAGTACAAAATGTTGTCCAAACTAAGAAATCTAAGAAAGAGCTTAAAGCAGAAGCTAAAGCATTGGCAAAAGCACAAAAAGAACAACAAAAAGCTCAACAAGCTCAAGACCAATATATGCAAGAAACTAGAGTTGAAGTTAAACCTTCATTATGGCAAAGATTTAAACAAAGTAAGTTTGTTAGAACAGTAAAAATGATAATGAGAATTAGAATAGTATTAGATATTCCAGCATTACCAAGTGCAGATGATAATAAGAATAATTAATAAAAAAGAGAGAATGTTAAAATTCTCTCTTTTATGATTCCCTTATTTTGTTAATTGCTGTTGGAATATGATTTATTGTATCTTGTGCTATCATACTAATATCATTTACATCTTTTTGAGCAAGTTCTCCTGCTAAACCTGCAACATATGCTCCTCCTGCAACAGTTAGAATATTAGGCTTATTATATCCGAGCATTCCGTACTAAAATTCCAGATAAAACATCACCACTTCCAGCAGTGGACATTCCAGCGCACCCTTTAGTAACCTCAATTATTTGCTCTCCATCTGTAACAATGGTAGTAGCACCTTTTAGAAGCAAGATAACATTATATTTTTTTGCAAAATCAAGAGCAAATTTTTTTCTATCAAGTTTAATTTCATCAATTGGAATATTTGTTAATCTTTCAAATTCTTTTAAATGTGGAGTAAGTATAATTTTTGCTTTACTCTTATTTAATATACTTTTATCCATTTTAGATAAAATATTTAATCCATCAGCATCTATAATAATAGGAAAATCAAAGTTTGCTAATATATATTTTAAGATTTTTTCATTATCTTTACCGATTTCCCCAACCCATACCAATAGCCAAGGCTTTAATATTATGAAGAGCTTCATCTAGTTGTTTTTGGTTGAATACCATATTATAATCATTATCATAAATAGTAAATAATGTTTGCTCAAGTAGATAGGGAGCAACAATAGGTGCTAGGGATTTTGCAACAATTAATTTTGCAACTCCACAACCAGACCTTAACGAAGCACAACTTAAGTTTGCAAGTTTAACAGCTCCAGAATAATTTAAGCATCCTCCAAGTATTGCAACATAACCAAAATTGCCTTTATTTGTATCACCGGTTCTAAAGGGGAAAAGCCCTTTTAAATCTTTTAAATTTAATTCTGACATCTTTTCATACTCCTTTTAATAAAATAATTATATTATTTTAGAGTAATTTTTGTCAAATATATTGTTAAAAAGCGTAAAATGGGTTCTAGTAATAAAAAGATAATTAGCAAGTTTTATTTTAAGATTTCTAAAACATTCAATATAGAAAACAATGTATAATTTTGTAATATTTTTGAACATAAAAATATTTGATTTATATGGCACTTATGTAGTATCATATTGTATAAATTAATAAAGCAAATATTTTATAAAATATTGACGTACGTATATACGTATGTTATAATATAAATATATAGATGAGAGAGGGAGTGAATATAATGACTAATACAAATATAACTAATTTTAGAAAGGATATATATAATTTGTTAGAAAATACAATTAAATATAATGAGCCTATTAATATTTCAACAAAAAATGGAAATGCTATTGTTTTATCAGAAGAAGATTACAATAGTATAATGGAAACTTTATATATTATGTCGATTCCTAATTTAAAGGAGGAAATAGTTAAAAGAGAAAAAGACAATGATGAAGAATATGTAGACGAAAGTGAGGTTAAGTGGTAGTAGATGTATAAAATACAATATCATAAAAAGGCAGTTAAAGAAATTCAGAAATTAAAAGAAAATAAACTTGCAAAGAAAGCGAAAAATTTAATTGAATTAATTAAAATAAACCCTTATAAAACACCACCACCATATGAAAAATTAACAGGAGATTTAAAAGGATTATATTCGCGTCGAATTAATATTCAACATAGGCTAATATATAAAGTAGATGAAGGTGAAGGTGAAGGAATTATTAAAATAATTTCTTTATGGTCGCATTATGAAAATATATAGACTAAATTTCAAGTTTGACAGTTTTAAAGCAAAAATAATCTTAAAACAGCTTACGTTAAACCTGTTTTAAGATTATTTATTTTAAATTGATTTGTCGTAAGTTATTTTCTTTTTTACATAATAATATTAGAAAAAATAAATAAAAGCCTTATTTCTAAGGCTTTACAGATAAAGAAGTTACATTTTTTATCTTAATACTAATTCATAATTATCGTTACCAATTGTAATGTAAGCTATAAGAGAATCCGAACTATTGGCTACTTCATCAGGTACATCAAATAAGTAATGTAGCTTTCCTGTTGTAAGTGGAGCTATAGAAGTTATACTAGTATATGTGAAATCACCATCTGAATCTTCTATAGTACTAAAACTTGTATATTCATATTTGTTAGCAAATTTGATTTTTATGCTACCTATATCATCTGCAGTAATTTCTGTTCCATCTAAATTTTTATAGTTTAATTTTATGTCTAAATATTGATGTCCATCCTCTTTAGCTTCATAATATGTATAAAAACTTGAAGTATTAGGTGGTAAAATTCTCTTAGAAAAATTATAACCGATAACAGTTATTTCATATTTATTATCTTTTGTGACTATATCATTTAAATTTATTGCTGTTGATGAAGGCGTAGTATTTTCTTGGCTAGAAATACTTATGTCACTATTTGTTTTTTCATCTTCAGAAATATTGCTACTGGTATTAAAGCTTATATTTTGAAATGCTTTATCTAACTGTTTTGAGTAATAATTAAAAGATATTCGTACAACAATGATTGTATATATAATTATAGCTATAATTATTAAAATTACTCTTATTATTATATTCTTCTTATTGTTATCTTTATTATTAATATTATCCTTATTATTTATATTATCTTCCATAAAATCCCCCTATAATTTATTATAAATTTTACATTTTATAAGTTGAATAATAAATTAATTTTCTATTATTAGCAACTAAAATGTCTCTTTTAACACTTTCTATATCTTTTGTATCCATATCAAAAGGAAATAAGTTCTTCCACCATTAGATTTCATAGCTTAGTTTATTTTTGTACAAGTTTTTTTATATTTTATTGTTTTAGTTGGTGTTATTATCTATAATAGATAAATTTTGGTCTATATTATTTGATACTTGTTTTTAAAGAAACATTATATTTTCACCCCCGTTTTAAAATCATTATGAAATAAAAAATGACAATATTTACAATATTAGTATTTTTGATTTTAAACTATTTACAATAATGATTTATATATTTTGGTAATAATAAAAGTTACATTATATAATTACTGCTATTTGTAGGTAATGTTATTAACATTATATAGTTTTAAAATTATTGTGTCAAATAGTTGGAATACAAATTGTTTTATGAATGTTTTGAATCCAAACATAAAAAAACTGTGAACTTATATTCACAGTTTAAACCATTTTATTTATGGTGGGCAGGGATGGATTCGAACCATCGTACCCTTTCGAGAACAGATTTACAGTCTGCCGCCTTTAGCCACTCGGC
>CALXJR010000079.1 GCA_944388675.1 uncultured Clostridia bacterium | reverse complement strand
TATAACATGAAAGGAGTTGCTTTGCTACAAAGCTAAAGCATTTGTCACTACCGGCATAGCCGGAAGTTTATTTACAATTAAAATTCGTCCGTTTAGGACGAATTATTTTTGATATTGAAAATATATTTTGGATGTTAATTCATTTGAAATATGTCCATCTGTTATACTTTTTGAATTTGCTGTATCTTCTAAAATGATTGGAATATTTACATTTGCAATATGGTTTTCTCCTAATGCATTCTTTATATGAACTTTAAAAGATAAATTACAATTAAGTGAACTTGCATTTACTCCAATTCTTTTTATTAAGGAACCATCATATATTAATGGATTTTCTATATCTGTAATTTCTGCATTACTTTGTACTAAATTAACATATTCTAAAGTAACAGGCTCACTTAAAGTAGAATGTACATGTGGTGTCTCATAAGATATTGTACTATCATCAACAACAGCAAAGTCTAGTTTGTCTGTAATTAAATTATCTGTATTTTTATTAAATCTACCAAATTCAAGTAAATTTTTATAATATAAACTTGTTGATCCAGTTTGCAAATCATTAAATCTAATATTATCTATATAAAATTCTGTAACTGTATTTGCTTGCTGGTCATCAGACTTTCCACTAATGTATAAAGCAATATCAGTATATTGATATACATCTAAATTCCAAGCATTTCGATTAAATTCATTATTTATACTGCTGGCAGAGCTATATAAAGTAATTTTATCTATACTAAAATTTTGTTTTTCATTTAAAGTTGTAATATCAGATATTGTATCATGCAATGCTTTTTTTCTTTGTGAATTGTTATAGTTTATATTTACAAGAACTAATAGTAAAACAAGTAAAAGTATAAAAATAATAATTTTTACAATAAATAATTTAGTTTTATTATCTAATTTTTTCATATGTTACCTCACAAAAATCAATTTATATATATTATACTATAAAATAAAAAATAATAAACATATAAAAGAAAAAAATTTCCCTGTTTTTAGGGACACCTTCCTAAAACAGGTTTTAATTGAAAAAAATGTCAAAAAAATAAGTGAAATATGTGTTGCAATTATTTTTTAGTTGTGTTATTATAAATATACAAACAAGAAAGAATAAAAATAACAAATAAGTACAAAATAAATTTAATATTCCCTGCGTGGTACGTGTAGAACGGAATTTTAGAACCAACAAATTTAAAAAGGGAGTCCGCCTTTGGATGTGGCGTGTAAGCTTAGAGTCTAAACTTACTAAGAAACCCAGGAGCATTCAACAAGACACCCACCTGTCTATGGCAGGTCCTTAAAATTTCTTCATCTTACGGCTAAGGCGGGGGGTATTTTTTATTGCATTTAAAAATATTATAGAGTATAATAAAAATGTCTTAAAAATAGACTTAAATGAACAGGTGATAAAATTGAAAATAAAGGAAATTTTAATAGAAGGAAATAAATTATTAAAAGATAGTCATATTGATGAAGAAGCAATAATAAGTAAGATATTGTTAAAATATCTTTTAAATAAAGACAATTCATATTTAGTAATACATCAAGATGATGAAGTAGAACAAAGTATAAAAGATAAATTTTTTGAATTTGTACATGAAATTATACTTGGAAAACCAGTTCAATATATTGTAAAAAATCAAGAATTTATGGGTCTTGATTTCTATGTAGATGAAAATGTATTAATTCCACAACCGGATACAGAAATTCTAGTTTTAAAAACATTAGATATTTGCAAGAGTCTAGCTAATTTAAAACCAATAAAAATATTAGATCTATGTACTGGGAGTGGAGCAATAGCAATTGCTCTTTCAAAAATATTACAAGAAGAAAAAGTGCAATCAGAAATTTTTGCAAGTGATATAAGTAAAAAAGCTTTAGAAGTAGCAAAAAAGAATAATGAAAGAAATAATACAAATGTACAATTTATACTTTCAGATTTATTTCAAAACATAGATGAAGTATTTGATATTATAGTTTCTAATCCACCATATATAAAAACCAAAGTAATTAATACATTATCAAAACAAGTACAAAATGAACCAAAACTAGCACTAGATGGTGGAGAAGATGGATTAAATATTTATAGGAAAATAATTAATGAAGCTTTTGCATATTTAAATGGTTATTTATGTTTAGAAATAGGATTTGACCAAAAAAATGAAGTAACGAATCTAATTAAAGAAAATAAAAATTATGAAAATATAGAACAAATAAAAGATTTTTCTGGAAATGATAGATGTATAATATGTAATAAAGTAAGGTGATAGATATGTCTTTTTCATCAGATTTAAAAATAGAATTAAGTAAAATTAATAACTTAAAAAATAAGCAAGAAGTATATGCGGAATTTTTAGGTTATTTAGTAGTGGCAAATACAAGTATCAGTGCTAAGAGTATAAAGTTTTCAACAGAAAATGAGTATAACATAAATAGATTTGCAAAACTTTTAAATAATCTAAATATAGTAGACTATAACATAGATATAGTCGGCAAGACTTACAGTATTACTTTCAAAAATAAAGGCATTAAGATGGTAGATAAAGATAATATTAATACAATTCTTAATACAGAAAATTTAAAAAAAGCTTATATTAGAGGAAACTTTCTAGGTGGAGGCTCAATAAATAATCCTAGAAATAAATACCATCTAGAAATAATATTTAAAACAGTAGAATATGCTCAAATAACTTTAGAATTAGTAAATTCTTTTGGAATTATTTTTAAATCTTTAGATAAGACACTATATTTAAAAGATGGTGAAGTTATATCAAACTTTTTAGCGCTGATGGGAGCAAGTTCCTCAGTATTAAAATTTGAAGAAATTCGTGTTTTAAGAGAGATGAAAAATAATGTAAATAGAATAGTAAATTGTGAAACTGCAAATTTAAATAAAACAATAAATGCATCTGTTAAACAAGTAGAAACAATAAAAAAATTAAAAAAGAGTGGAAAATTTAATAATCTTCCTAATGACTTAAAAGAAATTGCAAATTTAAGATTAGATAACCCAGATGCTACATTAGAAGAATTAGGAAAAATGCTAAAAAATCCAATTGGAAAATCGGCTGTAAATCATAGATTTAAAAAATTAGAACAATTGCTATAAAAAAATTAAAAAAAGGAGAAAAGGTGCAGCAAAACATCTGTAAAAAAACATGGAAGAAAAAGAAATAGGATTATATGTACACATTCCATTTTGTAAATCTAAATGTTTATATTGCGATTTTGTATCTTTTGCTAATCAAAATAATATGGTAGAAAGATATGTAGAATGTGTAAAAAAAGAAATAATTAAATATGCTACAGAAAATAAAACTATGTCAGAACATGGTTTGGAGCCTAAATTCATAATTAAAACAATATACATAGGAGGAGGTACGCCTTCTTACATAGATGAAGATTATATTGTTCAAATTATTGAAACAATAAAACAAAATTTTGAAGTAGAAAAAAATGCAGAAATTACAATTGAAGTAAATCCGGGTTCAGCAAATAGAGATAAGTTAGAAACATATAGAAAATGTGGAATAAATAGATTAAGCATTGGACTTCAATCTACACAAAACAAAATATTAAAAAACATTGGAAGAATACATACTTATGAAGAATTTATAATAACATATGCACATGCAAGAGAAGTAAAATTTAAAAATATTAATGTTGATTTAATGATAAATCTACCAGGTCAAACTTTAGAAGATGTAAAAGATAGTGTTAAAAGAATTGTAAAATTAAAACCAGAACATATATCAGTTTATTCTTTAATAGTAGAAGAAGGAACTCCACTAAAAACACTTTTAGATATGCATTGCTTAGAACTTTCTTCAGATGAAGTAGAAAGACAAATGTATTGGTATGTAAAAGAGACATTAGAAAAACATAAATACATCCATTATGAAATCTCAAACTTTGCAAAAGAAGGCTATGAATCAAAACATAATATGGATTGTTGGAACCAAAAAGAATATATAGGGGTGGGACTAAATGCAAGTTCATTTCTAGACAATAAAAGATACTCTAATATTTCTGGATTAGAACAATATGTTATAAACATAGAACAAAACGAGATGAGTAAAAACTTAATATTAGAAGAAACACTAAATGAAGAAAGTAAAATGAATGAATATATGATGCTTGGATTAAGAAAAATTGCTGGAGTAAACATACAAGAATTTAAAAATACTTTTAATGTAAACCCAATAATAAGATTTACTAAACAATTAGATAAACTTACAAAAGAAGGACTAATACAAATTGATGAGAATAGTATAAGATTAACAAACAAAGGAATAGATTTAGCAAATTTAGTATGGGAAGAATTTGTATAAAATGATGTTTTTAGGGACACCTTCCTAAAACAGCTTTTGCCCATTTGGGACACACCACTTTTGGGGCGAAAAATTACAATTATATTACAAATTACAAGAATAATTGAATCCTTTCAAAATTTATGCTAAACTAAAAATAGTTATAAAAAATAAATAAAAAGGAAAAGACATGCAGAAAAGTTATATAAGGATAGTGACCAAAACCGTTGGCACTGTAGAGAGAGAGAGAGAGAGAGAGAGAGAGAGAGTTACATTTTACAAAAATGGACAAGAAAAAAATAAAATAAAAAAAGAAAGAGTAGGATTAAATTCTACTCTAAAAAACATATATAAAAATAAAAAGGAAGACATAATGCTAGAAGACTAGCTATGTTTTCCTTTTTCGCGTTTTAAAAACTTATGAAAAGGAGAAATTAAATTATGAAACAAAACAAGAAAGAAAAACAGATTAATACAAATTTAAGTAAAAATAAAAAAATAATAATACCAATTGCTATAATAGTATTATTAATATTAGGAGTAATTACATTTGCTTATAGCAAAAATATAAAACTTGCAAAAATTGAAAATCAGGAGCAGGAAGTAGAAGAGACAAAAGCGCAAGAAATAGTATTAGAAGACAATAAATATATGCATGTAGAAACAGATGCAAGTGGAGATAAGGTGAACAACTAATGTTAAATATGGTAACAGTATACAATAAAGCATTAGATGAACAAAGAAGAGAAGGTAAAAAAGTAGGAGATAGACAAAGACAAATAAAAACAGCAAAAAGACTAATAAAAGAAAAAATGAAACCAGAATTTATATCAAAAATAACAGATTTAAGTATAGAAGAAATAGAAAAATTAAAATAGTTTAAAAAGTTAAAGCAATTTATAGTAAAATTTAAATCAATAAACAAACCTAAACTGCCATAATTTTGTGGCAGTTTTTTGCATAATTACAACAATTTCAACATATAATTTACAAATTTTCTTTGCTATGTTATAATACCACCTGAGTGGAATATAATTATATTTTTCTCATATATTAATACCCAAAAGAGGTTAAAAAATGACAATAAAAATAGTAGAACTTACTAAAGATAATGAAGACAAGTTTTTACAGCAAACAGCAGATTTAGAACAAAAAGTTTTACAAAATATGGAGAGTAGAGGTCAAATTGGACAGCTATTCCCAACAGGAAAAGAAGATATTTCTTTATATGCACATTCTAAAGAAAATACAGTACTTTTAGCAGTAGATGAAGAAGAAAATGTGTTAGCAACAACATATATTACTCAAGGACAAAAACCATTTACTTACAACGATATTACAAAATATTTTAAATATGGGAAGCAATATCAGGATTATGTAAAATCTAGATACAAGTCAGTAGAAGATTATAGAAAAGATATGCTTGGAGTTTACAGAATTAAAATAGAAGCTTTTAAGTATGCAAAGCAAAAAATATTAGAACAATTTCCAAATTATGATGGGGATATATTAAAATTTTTACAACATGAATTAGAAGAAGAACAAAACCATTTTCATGAAAAGAGTCCTTTAAGAGAATTATTAAATATATACATGTCTGAATATATTAAAGCTAGAGCAGAGCAAATTCCTGGTTTAGAGCAAAGATATGAAATGTTTTACTGGACAACTGCAGATGATATATTTAAAGAATTTGGAAAAGAGGGCAAAGTACAAGATAATGATGAATTACAATTAAACCAAATATTACATATTGAAAAAGAAGACATAGAATATTTTACAATTTTGCAAAATGGTGGATTGCAGATATTTGAAGAACCAAAATTTGATGTGGAAAAATACTATAGTGCAAATACATCAAATTCTATAGAGTTAGATACATATTTAACAGATCCAAATTCAAGGAGGTCTGGCTTAGCAAGAATCTTAGTATTAGCTGGAATAGAAAAACATATGAAAGAACATTTTGAGAAATCAAACGATGATGAGATTTTTCTGTGCTCAACCCTACATAGGGATAATTTGTCTTCAAAATATGTTTCGGAATTCTTTGGACTAAAAGATAGCTTATATGTAAAGAGAAGAGATGGCAGAAATAGACAAGTACATATTTGTAGAGTTGAAAGAAAAGATTATAAAAAATATTTAGACCATATGAAAAAGAAAATGGCAATATTATATGGTTATAATCCAGAACATATACCAATTTCAAAGAAGGAAGAAGTAGAAATTTTGCAAGAGCAATTAGAATATGAAAATGCAGAACTGGAACGACTACAGAATGTAAGAATGCAAACAGGAAGAAAATTTATTGGAGCTATAGATTATAGCAAGAATAAAGTAAATAAAGTATATACTTTAAAACAAAGATTACTTAGTGCAATAAGAGAAGCAAAAGCACAAGAAGAACAAGATAAATAAAGAAAGGAATGTGATTTTAACGATGGAAGAATATTCATGGCCAATAGAGCCTAAATATAAAGTAGCAGAACATGATAAATATGGAATAAGAAAAAATCA
>CALXJR010000078.1 GCA_944388675.1 uncultured Clostridia bacterium | reverse complement strand
ATTATTATTTCTCCCCAAGTTGTTTGCGAAAAATTTTGCGTTTTTTCTATATTGAACATCTCTATTTTTTCATTTAGCCATTCTTCTGGAAATGAAGATGATTGTATATAATTATAAATATTTAATAATAAATCTTTTAATTCTTCATCTTTATTATATTTTGTATATGTTTCTATTAAATCTAAAAAGTCTTTATCGTTTGCTATGTATTTTTCTTCAAATAAATCATCTAGTACTTCCTGCTTTAAAAGTAATATTTCTGTACTGTCTGCTATTCTTACATTTGCAGATACATCTATTTCAAAGAAATTATTTCTTATTACATCTAAACAAAATGAATCTATTGTACAAATACTTGCTTTGTTTAAAAGAATTACTTGTTTTTGCAAATTTGTGTCTTCTGGATTTTCTTCCATTTTTTTGTATATTGCATCTAATATTCTTTCTCTCATTTCACTTGCAGCAGCATTTGTAAATGTAACTACTAATATTTTATCTATATCTATTTTATCTGTTAATATTTTTTGTATTATACGTTCAACAAGCACTGCTGTTTTACCACTTCCAGCAGCTGCTGCAACTAATATATTTGAATTTTTTTTACTTATTGCATCTTGTTGTTCCTTTGTCCATTTTACTTCTGGCATGCTTGCCTCCTATGATTCTTTTAATATTTTCCATATTCCTTTTTTAGTAGAGCCTATTCTTTCTATAACTCCATTTTCTTTTAAAATTTTTATATTATACGATATTCCATCTCTTGTAAGTCCGATAATTTTTGACATTTCTTCTTGTGTAATATTAGGTTTTTTCTTAATTAATTTTAATATTTTTTCTTGTGTAGTTTCTTGCGTAATTTCTTGTGTAGTTTCTCGTTGCTTAACAAGCATTTCATCTACTGTTTTATTAATAATTTTAAGCATAAATTCTATAAATTCTGTTGATTCTCCTGCATTGTTACAATTTTGAATAGTTTTATAATACTCTTCTTGATTTTCTTTTATCATACTTTCAATTGGTAAATAGTTAAAAACTTTTTTCCAATGAGATAATATTACAGTTTGCCATAATCTCGCAGTTCTTCCGTTTCCATCTGAAAAAGGATGTATAAATACAAATTCATAGTGAAATATAGATGATAATATAAGTGGATTTATTTTATCTTTCATTTCATTCATCCAATTAAATAAATTATCCATTAACGTTGGAACTAATTTATGTGGAGGAGCCATAAATATTTGTATATTTCCATCATATACAGCTTCACCATGATTTCTAAATTCTCCGCTATCGTCCTCTATTGCAAAAGTTAATATTCCTTGAATTTTCTTTAAATCCTCTATAGAATATGGATTAACTTTATCAATTTGTTCATATGCTTTATAAGCATTTTTTACTTCTTGTATATCTTTTTGTTCACCAATAACATTCTTTCCATTTATTACATCTTCTACTTGAAATAAAGATAGTTGATTATTTTCAATTGCTAAAGATGAATGTATTGACCTTATTCTTGATTTTCTCCTTAATTCGGGGTATTTTTTTAAACTTTCAAAATAATTTGTTCTGCCAATTTTTTCCATTATATTTGATACATAATTTAACATTGAATTAGTTAATTTATATGGTGGATAATTTTCATTCATTTCATACCCTCCTTTAAATTTTACAAACATAGTCTATCATAATTTTACTAAATTAACAAGCAATGCCAATATTTTAATGTTTACATTTTTTTATTTTGGAAATACTATTTAAAAGGAGGTTATTTTTTATGAGTGATAATCAATTTAATGATGGCAAAGACGAAAATATAAATTTAACTATTTTAAATGAAATTAGCAAAGCTGCTAAAATGGGAATGGATTCTATTACTTATGTTTTAAAGAAAGTGGGAGATGAAAATATGAAAGAAAACCTAACTTTCCAATATTCAGAATATGGCAAAATAGTTGATAGAGTAAATACAGAATTTGAAAAATATGGTGAAATTCCAGACGAGACTCCTATGATGGATAAAATGATGGGTTGGACTGGTGTTAATTTAAATACTATTACAGATAAGAGTAATTCTCATATAGCAGAAATGATGATTCAAGGCGGAGACATGGGAATTATTGAATGTCAAAAACTTTTAAATCATAATCCTAATGCAGACCCAGAAGTCAAAAATATCTTAAATGATTTTACAACAATGCAAAAAAATAATATAGAACAAATGAAGAAGTTTTTATAATTTTATAGCACTACAGCTTGTAGTGTTTTTATTTTTATACTTGCTTTAATTAATCTACTATATTATAATATTTTTAATCATTACTACAAAATTAGAGATATTGGAGTAAATTTTATGAATCAAGAAATAATACAAGAAATTAATAATGTTGTAAATGAAGTATGTGAAAAATTTCAATATGATAGTACTGATAGAGAAGGAAATGATAGTTTAAAAACAGTACTTATTAAAATTTGTACTGTAATGCTTAAAGATTCCAATGAAGAAGATAGAAATTTATTTTATGAAATGTTAAGACATACACCAATAGTCGTAACAGAAAAACTTACACCAGAAGGTTATAAAAGTCTTGAAGAACAATATATAGGAAATATAAATCCTCATATAATTGACCAAAAAGCAGATTTAGGAGAATATGGAAAAATTGTTGGTGCTGGCGCTTATGTGTCTGAACCAATACTTGATGAGAATTTACAACTTAAAGGTAAAAAATCATTTTTATATATACAAAGAGTTAGTCAAAAAATGCAAGATTTTTTTGGAACTGATATTAATGTATCTCATTTAATTCATGAACTTGGACATGCTTGGCATGCTGAAAAAGACCAATACACTATGCTACCTAATAACACTTTACGAAGTAGAACTGGAACAGCTGAATTTATATATTCTTTTTCTAAAAATGCTGATGGTACATATACTATGCATAATGATAAAGTTTCTGGATTAATGATAGAAGAAGGAATGAATACATTATGCGAAGAACAAGCAATGGCTGATTATATGAATATACCATTAGCAGAAATGAAAGATAAATATAGAACAGTATTAATTCCTAGTAATTATCAAACCTATATAGCAACTGTTGTAAGTTATATGTTACAACAGTTAAATGGTAAGGATTTTGAACAATGGAGAATGTATGGAGATTCTGAAAGCAAAGAAAGAATTGAGTCATTAATGTCTAGAACAAAATACTGGAAAAATAGAGAGCAAGATATCTTACCTACTAGTGATAATCCAAGAAATTATAATAATAAAAGGCAAATAATAGCTAGAATGCAAGGTGATAGAGTTCAAGAATTTTTTAAACAATATGAAGATATATATTTTCCAGATATCTCACAAATGTCGCCACTTGATAAAATTGAAAATGTATTAGAACAATTTTATAATATGGCTACAATAAAATATTCCATTGATCTTGAAGACTATAAAGCATTTTTAAATTGTCTTGCATATGAAGACTATTCTCTAATAAATCAGGCAGCTGATATAAAGAAAAAAGATGAATTACTGCATTTGGTTAGTGATGTTACTTTATCTGAGTTTAATAAAGGTGTAAATAATGTAAGAGGTGCAGTATTGCACGAGCAGAATAAAGAAGAAAAAGAAGGAGATAGATAATGAGTTATACAGTTGGCACAAATGAAAATAGTATAGCTATAACTGAGGTTTTGCATATATTAAAATATTTACCAGATAGTTTGACTTCAAATATTCCAACAAAATTTTTGAACTTTTTGAACGAAAATTCAATTCCAAACTATAAACCTGATTTTGATTTATCTAAAGGTTTAGATAATGTAAAACTCAAACATAAAACAAAAATTTTGTTAGCAATAATTTATAGAAACTATATTTGTTCCGAACAGGAAAGATTAGATTATGATAAAATATTAACTCAAAATGAAAATGAATATCAAATTAAATTAAAGGAAAAATATAATATTTTTAAGGGAACAAAAACAGAAAAAAACAGTGATAATATAAATCAACTAGTAATATATAAGAAATCGTATTTTACAAGAATTAAAGATTTTATAAAGAAAATATTTCATAAATAAAACACTACAGCTTGTAGTGTTTTATTTATTATAGTATAATGTTTTTTGGAGGGTACTTTTATGGAGATTGAAAGAAGATTTTTAGTAAAAGATTTAAGTAAATTAGATTTATCACAATATAGGCATAAACGTATAATTCAAGATTATTTATATAAAGATAGATTTACTGCAATCAGGAAAAGAAAAACTGTTATAGATGATAATGTAAGTTTTACATATACCGTTAAAACCAAAAAGATTGGAATTTCTGTAAATGAGTTGGAAAATGAAATTTCTGAGGATGAATATAATAGCTTAAAAGTTCATTCTAATTTTAATCATATTGATAAAACAAGATATATTATACCTTATATGGATAATCTAAATATTGAGCTTGATGTATTTAATGATAATTTTGATGGAATTGTTTTTGCAGAGATTGAATTTAAGAGTGAAGAACAAGCAAATTCTGTTAAACTTCCAGAATGGTTTGGTAATGAAATTACAAATAAGCTAACAAATTCAGATATGGCAACTCGTTCTATAGATGAAATATTAACATTTATAAAAAGCCAGACAGACACCCGCAATTAGTGCTAAGTGCCTGTCTGGCTTGAAGTTTTGGTTAGTCTTCTGTGTTTTCGACAATCTGTTTGTCGGTGACTTCTACATGCCAGCTTCCGAACGAGCCCTTGAACAGTAGAGATTCAACTCTTAAGTCATCATTTATAACATCCCCCACATCAACTGAATAGTAATACTTTTTGGATACCTCAATCGGAATCGTAATTTTATTTGCCGCATCCTTAAGGTATTCGTCCAAGTCCAATGTTAAATGTGTTTGAGATATTTCAAGTTCGATGACATACGAAATGTCGTCTGTTAACATGTCGTCCCATTTTGCTTGCAAATCGGAAATCTGAGTCTCAAGACTTTCTTTCTGTTCTTGAAGGTCCTCAATCTCCGCCTGTAGCTGGTCTCTCTCGAATTCGTCACTGCTACAACCTGCAAAGGTTAAGCACATAACAAATGCCAAAAACAATGCCCAAAACCGTTTCATGATAAGTCCTCCTCTGTTGTCATGTTTTTAATATACTTATAGCATATTTGCTACTCTCTATATTATAAAACATTTTGCCTAATTTTTCAAATTTTGCGTATTAAACAAGAATTTCATTACCATAAAATAATCTGTCTTAAACATTTCTGGTTCTTTTATCATCAAATTATTTATTTCTTTTGGTTGCATATAATAGATTGTATCAATTCCATTTCTATCAAATTCTGTTATTTTTTTGTTATATTCTAATGTATATACCTTCTGGAATGTATTACTATCACTAGAATATGGACTAAAATATGCCACTTCTTTTAAGACAGCATCTTTTATTCCTAACTCTTCTTCTAGCTCTCTATAAGCTGCTTGCTTATAATCTTCTCCAGAATTAACATGTCCCCCTACCGAAAAATCATAACAGTTAGGAAAAATTTTTCTATTATAAGAGCGTTTTGGAACTACAATTTCACCTAAACTATTCTGTATTATTATATTGATAAATCTCAACATATTAGGTTTTGCTTTTTGAATTTCTTCTTCTGAAATAATTCCTACAACTTCGTCTTTGTTATTTACTATATCAAAATATTCGATTTTATCTTTCTTCATAACTTTCACCTATATCTTTAGATTTTAATCTCGTTGGTAATATTACTTCTGGAACTAATATTTTTCCATTTTCAATTTGTGCAATTGGAATATACTCTTTATAATATCTTTGTAATTCAGGAGCATCATACATTGGTACTATAACTTGATTTATTACTTGTTTAAAATAATCAATGTTTATTCCTAAATATGTTTCTGGAATAGCTTTTTCACATTGTTCAATTGAGAGGTTAAACCTTTTATGTATTTCGTTAATTCTTAATCTTCTTTGCTCGTTATACTGCTGATTACCAATAATTTTTTGCCTATATTGTAATCTATTTTTATTGCTAAAAAATAATATATCTTCCCAAGGTATGCTATAAGATTCATGACAAGCCGTACCATGACTTAGAACTGAACCATCCCATCCTTTTCCAATATAATCAATATTTAATTTTTTTCCTGTGACGAAATCCAAATAAAAACATCCATCTGTTTCAAAAGTAGAGCAAAATCTTCCATTATTCCAATAAATTATAGCAACACCTTTTGTATGTAATTCTTTTGATTTTTGCTCTATTTCTCGTAAATACTCATAAATAGTTTCTCTATCACCATTTCTTCCTCCAACACCTATTGGTATATTTCCTATTTTTGTATCTGAACGCATGCAAAATTTATTTTGACTATCAAATTTAATTAATAATTCATTTAGGTCTTTTTCATTTTCTACTATATAAAAATTAGAATATGTTGGGAGTCCATATCTCTTAGCTAAAAGGAATCCTTTAGCTTTGCCATATTCTGAAATTTTATTAATATCTGTTACTTTATTACCATCTAACATATTTTCCTCTTTTCATTACTCTTAATCCTTTTACCCTGCACTAAAGGATTTAAATCTCTTACTTTTATTTTTGGTAAATTTACAATTGGTATTTCTGAAATTGTTATATTTTCAAATTTATGAAAATATTCATTTAATTTACTATCATTAGCCATTTTTAATTTTTTAATTAAATCTTCTTCATTAGTTTTATATAATTCTTCATAAGTAATATATCCTTTTTCTATACCATATTTTGTAATTTGTGCTAAAAGTTCCATCATATAATTATCTGCATTAGAATGACAATATTTGTCTATGCTTTCGCTAACTTCTAAAACTTTATATGCAACATCCTTAGTTTTAAAACCTATTTCATTATTATAAATTTCTATGTCATCTATAATATTTTTTATATCTTCTTTAAATATATTTTTAGTCCATGATATTCCAGTAAGTATTACTCCATCTAATCTATCTGCACAC
>CALXJR010000077.1 GCA_944388675.1 uncultured Clostridia bacterium | reverse complement strand
CATTATAATTATGTAGGTGATTCAATATTGGGTTATAGAGCTCATATGGGTACTGGTTCAATAACTTCAAACATTAAATCTGATAGAAAATTAGTAGTTATTAAAGATGGAGATGAAAAAATAGAGACTGGACTTAAAAAGATTGGTGCAATGCTTGGTGATTTAGTAGAAGTCGGATGTGGAAGTGTATTAAATCCAGGTACAATTATAGGAAAAAATACAAATATTTACCCTCTATCTTCTGTTAGAGGTGTAATCCCGGAAAACAGCATTTATAAAAATAAAAATGAGATTGTAGTAAAAATATAATTTGCAGAAATTCATTTAAGATTAAAAAAAGAAATTACTCAAGATTGATATCCTTTATAGGACAAAATATTCTAAAAAAAGTTTGTATATTAAGTTTTGATGTATTTTTAAAGCACATTATGCTCAGAAAAATATTCAAATAAATATACAAACTTTTTAATTTAGTATTTAATATATGAAAGCTATCTGAAGTTGTTTTCATTTTATCAAAAAGTGTCACATAAAGTAATTTAAGAGTTGTTTTTAAAGTGACATGTCCCCAAAAGCACCCTAATTATTTGTGTCTGGTATAAAATAGTCTACTACTCCATATATTAAAGCACCTATTATTGAAGCAATCCAAGATATTGTATATCCTGCAACAAAGTATTGAGTTACATATAAAACAGCTACAGCTAAGACAAATCCTACAATACCTTTACCAAAAGCACTTGCATGTAAGCCTGTAAATCTAGTTATTAAATAATCTATAGCAGTTAAAACAACTGCAGCTAAAGCTAATGCCCAAATATTGCTTATTGAAAAACCAGGTGTGAAGAATGCAGTTATAGCAAGTATGATTGCAGATGTTACAAATCTTAATATTACACCAGTAAAAGTGTTAGGACGAGCTGAACTTCTTGCTTCTAAGTTGTCATTGTTATCCATAATAAAACCTCCTATCATGTATTTACAAATATTATTTACAAAATAAACGAAAATATACATGATTAAAAATAAAAAATGTTGTATAAATTAAAAAATTACAGATAAAATAAACATAAAAAATGTTTAAGAAGGTAAAATATGTTATCAACTTTTATTAGATCAATTGTAATTTATATAATTGTACTTTTGGTTATGAGATTAATGGGAAAAAGAGAAATTGGGCAAATGCAACCATTTGAACTTGCAATTTCAATTATGATTGCAGATTTGGCATCAATTCCTATGACTGATATTGGAGTTCCAATATCTAACGGAATTATTCCAATAATGGGATTATTAGTTATGCATTTATTAATTTCAATTTTAAACATAAAAAGCAGTAAAATGAGAGAACTATTATGTGGAAAACCAACAATATTAATATATAAAGGAAAAATTGATGAGAAAAAATTAAAAAAGGAAAGATTTACCTTAAATGAATTGGAAGAAAAATTAAGAAGTAATAATATTATGAACATTGGTGATGTAGATTATGCAATTTTAGAAACAAGTGGAGATCTTTCTGTAATTCCAAAACCAAATAAAAGAGGAACAACTCCAGAAGATTTTAATATAATGCCAGATTTTGAAGGGATAAATTACAATTTAATAATTGATGGAAAAGTTATGAAGGAAAATTTAAAGAAAATTGGAAAAAACTATGATTGGCTAAAAAAACAGACTAATAAATTTCAAATGACTCCAGAAGAAGTTCTTATATTTACCATAAATGCAAAAGGAGACACATATTGCCAAAAAAAAGAAAATAAAAAAGATCAAAAAATAAAAAATAATGATGATGGTAACATATAGGGGAGATAAAATTATGCGTAAAGAGATTATTATTGTACTTCTTATTATAGTTATAATATTTGCAACTGATATAATAACACAAAATTTTACCAAAAATAGCATTAGTGTTATGAATGAAAAGTTGGATAATATAAAGGCATATGTTATTAATAATGAAATTAATAATTTAAATTTAGAGATAAAAGATTTAAATGAAAAATGGACAGATATAAATAATAAAATGTCTTTTTATATAGAACATGATGAATTAGAAAAAGTGAATTCATCACTTGTAAAATTTAAAAGTTATATAGAACTTGAAGAGTATAGTGAAGCGGTTCCTGAACTTGAAGAATGTAAATATATCTTAGACCATATAAAAGAAAAACAAAGATTAAAAATTATTAATCTGTTCTAAAATAATATTTTGTTGACAAATATTGTAATAGGTGATATCTTATGTAAAGACGTTTGTACACACTTAAAAGCGGTCTTTTAAAATTTTAGAGGACTGCGTTAGTGCATTTCCTCTAAAATTTTAAAGCCAAAAGGAGGATATGCATAAAATGAAACTTTACTACAAGATAGGCGTTTCAGACGACCTTGGTAAGTTGTTTGAAAATCCTAACTCCAAGTTAGGTGAAGGCTGGGAAATTTTCCTCGAGGTAGAAGGAAAAAAAATTGACGATTGGATTACCAAAAACTTTTCCTTAATTGAGTGGTTTGGAACCAATATTCGGTATTGCGAAGAAAAATACGAACAAGTTTTAAACAGTGCAGAAATGCACAAAATCGTTTATTTTGCGATTCAGGTCTATGCCTTCCAAAAAGGGCTTGACTTGTATTTGCAAGACCCTACGAGGCGTAGACTGGAGGATGACATTTTTATGTCTATGGCTCAAATGGGATTTGCAGAAGAAGCTTTGGAGTTTTGCCAAAAGAAATTCTTTAGCCTCTTCTATACTGGTAAGTGAAGTTTTATGAAAGAAGACACATACCCCGCATAAAAGACTTAATCGGTCTAGAGTGCGGGGTTATGTGGCATTATTTATTATTAAAAAATCTAAATATTATACTTGCAAAAAATATGTATACCCATTCTTTTATTTTATGCATTTTTGTATCTAATTTATAATATTCATAAAAAGATTTTAATGCACTTAACTTATCTGTGACTGTTATAATATAACTTTCCTTATATTTAGGTAGGCTAAAAAAAGTAACAGGCCACATATGTTTTAAAATAATATCTTTTTCTTTCTCATTTAATTTAAATAATCTAGAAGCATTTTCTAAAGCAATTTTAGGATGTATAAAAGCATGATACCCTTTTAAATTAAGTTCTTTCTTAGAATTTCGCCAATCATATAAAAATAAATCATGAAGAATTCCGAGCTCTTGCTGCAGAAACATAATCTAAATTAAATTTTTTACAAATTAAATAAGACCAATAGGCAACTTCTAAACAATGTTCATAACAAGAAGAATTATAATGCTGTCTATAATTTTTCATTTGTTTTACAGTTTCGTTATCAATTAAATCTTTAACAATACTAACAAATTCTTTTTTATTTTTTAAAGTCTCATTATTCAAAGTGTCTAAATTTAAAGATTTTTTATCTAAAGTTAAATTCATATTTATACCTCAAAATAAATTCTAATCTCATTATAACACATAAAAATTGTTAAATAAATAAAACTAAAGAAAATTACACAAATGTAATATTTGGCATTGTTTTTATAAATTATATATGATAGTATATGTTCGAGGTGTAATAAATGGAACAAGATGAAAAAGAAACTAAAGATGATAGTAGAGAAAGCAAGAAGCAAAAAAAAATAAAAACAAAGGATTTTAAAGAAAAAAAGGAGCAAAAACATAAAGTAAAAAAAGACAAGAAAGTAAAAGGAAACAAAAAAACAAAAGATGAAAAATATAATAACGATAAGAATTCAGAAAAAGTCAAAAAAAGGAAGAAAAAAGTTATTATAATAATTTTAATTTGTTTAATAATATTAATAATTGCAGTTATATCATTTTTTGTATATAAAATGTTAAGTAGGAAATTTAAAGATGTTACTTTAGAATTAGGAATAGAGGAATTAAAAGTCCAGGATTTTGTTACAGATGAATCATTTGCAAAAGATGCTAAATTTCTTACAGATATTTCGACTATAGATTTAAAACAGATTGGAACTTATGAAATAGAGCTTCAATATAAAGATGAAAAACAGAAGGTAAAATTAACAATTTCAGACACTACAGCTCCAACAGTTGAATTTCAGGATTTGGAAAAGTATATAGATTATCAAATAAATCCAGAAGATTTTATAAAATCCAAATCCGATTTATCAGAAATGACAGTAAGTTTGGCAAGCCCTGTTCAAATAAGCGATTATGGAACTTATGATGTAACAGTTAATGTAAAAGACAAATATGATAATTTAACATCTAAAACTTGTAAATTAGATATTACATGGGTAAAAGAAAATTATGTTTTAGAATATGGAACAACACTTACAAAAGATATGCTCTTATATAATCCGGAAAAAGATTCAAATACAATTTCGGACGAAGATATGAATACAATTAATTCAAGTGTTCCTGGAGAATATGACATTAAATCAAGTTTAGATGGAAAAGAAAAAAATATTCATATAATAATTCAAGATACTACTCCTCCAACACTAGAGTTAAAAGAAGTTACAATATATGATGATGAATCTGTAGATACTAAAGATCCATTCATTGTATCAGCAGAAGATGCATCAGGAGAGGTAACAACAACTTTAAAAACTCAAATTGATAATTCAATTGTAGGGACCCAAGATGTTGTAATAGAGGCTGTAGATAAATATGGTAATAAAACAGAGCAAACAACTAAATTAAATAGAATAAAAGATACTGAAGGACCAGTTTTTTCTGGGGTATCAAATTTGAGTGTTAGCAAGAATGCAAGCATAGACTATTATTCTGGTGTAACTGCAAGAGATGCAAAAGAAGGTAAAAAAGATTTTACTGTCAATTCAAGTAGTGTTGATACAAGCAAAGCAGGAACATATTATGCTGTATATACATCATCAGATAGTAAGGGAAATACTACAACATATAAAAGAAAAGTAACTGTAAAACATGATAGTACAGATGTTGCATCACTTGTAAAAGAAATTTCTGCTCAATGTGGAAACGGAGTAGAAGAAATAAGGGATTTTGTAAGAAAGAAGATTACTTATGGACATAGTTATGGTGATGGTGACCCGGTTTGGTATGGTTTTACAAATTGGACAGGAAATTGTTATGTACATGCCCTTTGCTTTCAAGCATTACTTAGAGATAAAGGATATGAAACACAATTAATATGGACAACTGATAAATCACATTATTGGAATATTGTAAAGATTAATGGTAGTTGGAAACACATGGACTCAACACCTGATAGAAATCATAGAAAAATTAGTATAATGAATGATGAGCAAAGGCTTTCAACGTTAAGCGGTAGAACTTGGGACAGAAGTGCTTGGCCTACTGCAAATTAAAATTCCTGTTTTTGGGGACACCTTCCGAAAACAGCTAAAAGAACTAATTGTATAATATTTTTATTTAAGTAAAAAATAAAAACAAGGATTGTGTTTTTAGAATATATATGGTAAACTATTCATGCAAAACTAAAGAAAGGGGAAATAACATGGCTAAAAAGATAATTATTGTAATTATTGCTTTAATTTTAGTAGTTGCTATTGCATTTGGAGTTTATTATTTAGTAAATAATAACAAAGATAATGGTGAAAATAATAAAGAAACAAGTGAAAATATTGATTTACAAGCTATTAATAACGAAATATCTTCACAACCACCTTTTAGCGAACTTGCAACTATGGATATTACTTTAGAAAATTTACCAACACTATTTAATATTAATGCAGATGAAGTAGAAGAAGTTGTTGGAAAGATGGCAATGATGAATGTACAAGCTAGCAGATATTTTATAATTAAAGCAAAAGATGGTGCAGTAGATAGTGTAAGACAACAAGTAGAAGATTATGGTAATTCTTATGAACAACAATGGGCAACTTATTTGCCAGAACAATATGAATTGGTAAAACAAAGAAAAATTGGAACTATAGATAATTACGTATACTTCATTGTTGCAGAAAATGCACAAGATTTAGAAGCACTTATAAAATAATTAATTTTAAGCATGCTAAAAAACTAGCATGCTTAAAACAAATAATTAGGCCTAATTTAAATAGAAGGAGAAAAAGTTATATCATTTAGATAACATAAGTAGAAATTTATGAAAAGAAAAATATTTTTTATTAGTTTTATGATTGTTTGGGTAGGATTAATTATTATTAATTTTATACTACCAAAAAAAGTTTTTTCAGAGCAGGAAAATAGATATTTAGCTACAATTCCAAAACTAAATTTTAATGATTTAGTAAGTGGAGAATATGTAGAAGAGCTAGATAATTACATAAATGACCATTTTGCGTTTCGTGATTTTTGGCTAAAATTAAATTCCTTTGTACAAATATCTACAGGAAAAACAGAAAATAATGGAGTATATATTGGAAAAGAAGGCTATCTTTTTGAAAAATTTGAATATACAGATGCTCAAAAAGAAAGTATAAAAATGGCTGAAAAAGCAATAAACGATTTTGCAGTAAAAACAGGGCTTCCAACATATTTTATATTAGCACCAAATTCAATTTATATTAACCAAGATAAGTTACCAAGCAATGTTACAGCACCTAATCAAAGTGCTATAATAAATGAAATATATTCTGCTTGCCCAAATGTTACTTGTATAAATACTGTAAATACACTAGAAGAAAATAAATCAAATGCACAGTTATACTTTAGAACAGACCATCATATGACAAGTGAGGGAGCATATCTTTTATATAAAGAATTTTGTAAAACAGCTGGAATAGAACCAGTAGAACTTTCAGATTTTACAAAAGAGACTGTATCAACATCTTTTTTAGGAACATTTGATTCAAAAGCACAAGTTCCATTCCAAAAACAAGATGAAATAACAGTGTATAAAAATGATATCAATACCAATGTATTAGGCGATTATGATGGAGAAACTTATAATTCAATATTTAATGAAGATTATTTAGATAAAAAAGATAAATATTCATACTTTTTAAATGGAAATCATGCTAAAGTTGTAATAAAAACAAATGTGAATAATGGTAAAAAATTATTAGTAATAAAAGATTCTTATTCACATATAATGTCACAGTTCTTATGCCAAAATTATGAGGAAATACATTTCTTAGACCCAAGATATTATAATTTACCGCTTAGTGATTATTGTAAAGAAAATGATATAGATGAAACTCTATTTTTGTACAATGTTTCTAACTTAGTTTCTGATTTAGGTATCAGAAATGTTAGATAGAAGGAAGGAAAGTTAATGGATTTAAATGATAGTGTACAATTTATAAAAGGTGTAGGTCCTAATAGAGCAAAACTTTTAAATCTATTAGGAGTAAACACTGTGCAAGATTTAATAGATTATTATCCACGTGCTTATGAAGATAGAACTAAGGTTAAAAAAATAGAAGAACTAGAAGATGGAGAAGAAGCTTTAATTGAAGCTGTGACTGTATCTGGTGTTTCTGT
>CALXJR010000076.1 GCA_944388675.1 uncultured Clostridia bacterium | reverse complement strand
TTTGTAACTGTTAGTCCACTATTTTCAAATTTATTTGGAGTGTTATTTCCAGATACTACTCCAAAATAATCTGCTTCCACAACATGCTTGCTGTCTGCAATACTAACTGTAAATGCTTTTCTTTGTTTTATATTTTTTACTGTTTTATGTGTTTCTGTTAAATTTAATATTACATGATCTCTTTCTAGCATAGTTCCCCATGCTGCATTCATTACATCAACACTTCCGTCTTCATTATATGTTGCAATCATTAATACTGGCATTGGAAATATTGCCTCTGTAGTTTTAATGTTTTTTCTCATAATAAAAACCTCACTTTCAAAAAATATTTTCATTTGCATTATATTATTGGCTAATCAATTTGTAAAGTGTTTTTTGTTTTCATAATTTAATAGTTGCAATTCACAGCCAGTGCAAACTTTGAATAAGGAAATTCTATATATTTTTGTAGAATTTTTAGTTTTCCCAGAATCGATAAAATTCGAGAAAATATATAAATTTCCTATATATAAATATTTTTTAAAGCTGTGAGTTGTAACATTTAATAACCTTATTGGTAAAAATTTATTTATATTTCTTGACTTTTTACTGGTAAATAGACTATAATAAATATAGGAAATGGAGAAACCACAAACGTGGTTTGCCAGTAGTTGTGAAAACACATCTTACCGTCAAGTAACAGATGTGTTTTTTATTTGTCTATTTGCTTAAAAATATTACGCATATAATTAAGGCAAATACTATAATAGTTTCGACAATTAAAGCAAATAAAAGTAAGTATATTATTTCTAATAACACTGCTTCTATCATAGCACCACCTCCATTCTAAAGGACAAGCCTTTATATGTAAAGTGGCAAACCACATCTGCTTATTCTCATTTCCTATAGCGATTATTCTATAATATTATTTTTATTTTGTCTATAATTTTTATTAAATATATAAATATATTTTAATCTATAGATTAAATAGTTATTTATCTTTCTAATCCTTTTATCTAATATAATAATTGTAATTTGTATTTTTCTATTTAACTTCAAATTCCTTTGAAATATATATCATTGTTTGCATTACGACTTAATTCAGTATTGTTTTGTTCGTAATCTATAGTGTTAACATGACTAGAACTAATATTTTCAACTGTAAAATTTAGCTATATTTTATTTAAATTTTCCCAATATTTTATTATTAATTTTGATAATTCAGCTGGCTTTTCAGTGTTAACTTCATGTCCTGCATTTTTTATAATTTCTAACTTACTTTCTGTAATACTATCTTTTAATTGTTTTGCACTTTTTATATTAGTTTTATCTTTTTGCCCGCATATAATTAGTGTATGACATTTAATGTTTACTATTTTTGATTTTATGTCTAAATTTGCCATTGACTTGGTTAATTCTATAAAGTTGTTTTTTGTAACTCCAAGACTTTCAAATACGCTTTTAGGCATGAATTTAAATATAAAGTTTTGGACTTTTAATGCTTTCTTTGGAATTTCATATGGAGTTCCTATAAGTATTATTGAGTTTACTTTATCTGGGTATTCTATTGCATAATCAATAGCTAATATACCTCCAAGAGATATTCCACATAGATTTAATTTTTCATTATATAAATTACAATAATTTCTAAATGCTTCGTATATATTTTTATAATTAATTTGATAATCTTTTGCTAACATAAATAAATTTGGACTTTGTACTTGAATATTGTTTTTATTTAAAATTTCTATTACACTATTCCAACTTTTTTCATTTTGTCCTAATCCATGTATTAAAATATTTATCATATATTACTCCTAATTTTCTATTCTACCTTAATATTACCAGAAGTTGTAGTTATTTTTAATACTAATTCAGCTTTTCTATTATTATTTTTTATATCTGCATCTCCAGATTTAGTATCTGTTTCTACATATATATCATTTTTACTTTTTATTTTTACATTTCCAGATTTAGCATTAATAAAAGAGTTTTCTATTATATTTAGAGTTTCTATATCTATATTACCAGAGTTTGATGATAAATTACAATATTCTTCTATCTTATTTATGCGTATATCTCCAGATGTTGCTTCTGCTTGTATTTTATTTGCTGTTCCTGCAACTATTTTGCCAGAGGATGTTTTTATTGTACAATCTTGTATATTTTCTACTTCTACATCACCAGATACTGCTTCTGCAGATAATTTAGTAAAGTTTCCAGCTTTTATATTACCAGCACTTGTTTGTAAAGTAACTTCATTGCCATTTCCAATTACAACATCACCTGAAGAAGTTTTTATATTTCCAACATTTATATTGCCACATTCAATTTTTCCAGATGATGACATAAAATTGATTATATTATTTTCTAAATTTGGTGCTGTTATATCTCCACTTGAAGTCTGAATTTCAAAATTCTTATCACAATCGTTAGGAATTTGAATTATAATTTCTTCATCACACCAATAAAACATTGTAAAAATAAATATTTTACTATTTCCTTTACTAATAAAAAGTTCTTTATCGGTAATTGTATCTTTTATTATATCATCTTTATCTCCATACGCTGTAACTTTTAACTTTTCAACATCTGCTTTTTCAATTTTTACATTAGCTGAAGAAACATTAACATTTATTGTATCTAATTGTTCTAAATCGTATTCTTTCTCAAATATTTTTTCTGTATTATTTCCAAAACCAATTAGTGAAAATCTTACTTTAAAATCTTTATTTATAATAGCAAATATCATAAAGTTGATTAATGCTATAATAATTAAACTAAGAATAATAATTAGTGCTATTTTTACTCCTTTATTTTTCATTTTTTTCTCCCCTCATACTAAAAATTAATTTTACAATAAGTTCTACTAATGCAAATACTAACCATAAAATCCAAGTTATATGCCAAGCCATTGTTATAAAACTTACAATTAAATAAACAATTAAGAAAATCATTGCAATAATTTCTATTACTAAATTTTCTGCTTTGTTTTCTTCTTTTGCTTCCTTTTCATCCTTTTCATCAGAATCATTATCAACTTTTATATTATTAGTTTTTTCATTTTCTACTTTCTTGGCAGGATATGCAACAAAAAAGTATATTATAATAACTGTTGCAATAGTGCAAAGTGTTGCCCAAACCATAACTGCATGAGCATCTTCATATCTTAGAACTTCTACCATATATGGTAAACTAAATGTTGCTATACAATATAGAAATATACTTACACTTAATACAATAGCTTTTCTTTTGTTTCTTTTTGTATTGTAGTCATCTTCAACTTTATTTTCAATCTCGTAAAGTTTAGGTTTCTCTCCTTTTATTAATTCTTCTGTTGTTATTCCAAAAACCTCGCATAGTGGTTCAATTTTGTCGAAGTCCGGTGTGCTTTGATCAGTTTCCCATTTTGAAATTGTTTGTCTTGTTACTCCTATTTTTTCCGCTAATTTTTCTTGACTCATATTAATGTTATTTCTATATTGAAATAATCTTTCCCCTAATGTCATTTTTATTTTCTCCTTTCAATTTTTATTAATTAAATAATACTGTAAATTATGGTTGCACACTACCAATTATTGTTTGAACTTTGTCAACTTAAATTAACAATTATATTTTTTTGCTTTATTATACCAAACAAATTTAAAAAGAAGAACAGCTTTTTAAAACTATTCTTCTTTTATTTGTTTTTTTAGATAATCCTTTCACTTTTTTATATGTCAGCTTTAAAATACTAGTATTTTCCTTTCTTTAAAAATTACATGTTTATTCATAATTAAAATATTGCATTAAATTCTTGTGATTTTATTTCTGCTTCTCCATTTTCTATTGTAAACTCTATTGTGATAGAATTAGACAATACTAGCCTATAATTTCCATCTTCTAATTTTCCATATAGTTTTGACCAATCAATTTTCTTGCCTATTACATTAAAATTATCTTCTTGTGTTATATTTGGCATATTATATACTAAATCTTCAAATGTGTCTTTAATATCTACATCTGGATTTTTTTCTACTTCTTCCCATATATATTCTGTTCCTGTTCCAGTAAATCCTGCAGTAGAATTTCCTGTATTTTGTCCTATAAACTGTCCTTTCCCTGTATAATCTTCATTTTTTACTTCTTTATACAAAGTATAATCATTTGAAAATTCATAAGGTATTTCATTTGTATCTGTTATAGTAATTGCAAGTCCAGTGTTTGTTAAGTATTCAATATTTATGTTAACATTGTCTTTGTTATTATTGTAATATCTTATTACATCTTCTGGTATTTCAATTTGCGTTTGTTCTTTTGTTATTTCTATTTTATTAACATTATATATTTGAGCAGGATAGCTTTCTGCAATTGCTCCATCAAAATAAATTGCAACTTCTTGCCCTTCTTTAAATCCAATATTTTCTTCTTCTGCAAAGCTTACATTGTATAAATCTCGTGTTCCTTCATTATCTTTTATTTTCATTACTCCTAAAGACTGAGGATATACTTTCAATATTACTGCTTCTAATATGCTATTTTCTTCACTTATGCTATCTGTATATGTTGAATCTTCATATTTCATAAAAAGTGAACCAATTTTTATTTCATCATAACCATCTAAGCGATTATAATCTATTACTTTATAACCAAGTCCTGTGTAAATTATTGTTCCTCCATCATTTACTTCATCTGTTTTTATTACAAATAATGGTTTTTCTTGGTTTTGTACTCTAAAATAGTCTACTCCAAAGAAAGTAAGAGCAAGTACTATTAATACTATTAAAATAATTCCTATAATTATTAATACTTTTTTCATAATAAAACCTTCTTTCTATTATTTAGACTATTCTAGATTGTAGATTTGTTGGTATTATTTTAATTTATATACAAAATGTTGCATATATACAAAAATTTACCAGATATTTTGCAATTTATATTCATAAATATATTGTAACCTATCAAATAAATTATTACATTTCAATTTACACTCTTAACTTAAAAGTTTTTGGTGCGTATTTATACGCAAGAAATAATGAAATTAAACAATATGCTATACAGAATATTATTGTTGATATACCAAAAGAAAATATTGGTAATCTAATTTGTATCATATACCAACAAACAATATAAGTTAAACCTTGTACTACCTTATATGTACTGCTTTTCATTTCTGTACTTACATTATAAGGTTGTAGTAAATAATACATTACTAAGTAATGTACTGAAAAGAAAATACTCATTGCTATAATTGATACAAACAAAATAGCATAATTTATTGGATTATCTGTTCCTCCAGATAAATACAATAATATAGCTAAACCTCCACCTATTAATACTGCTGGCATTAGATTTATTGATATCAATGTTTTTAATCTTTCTTTAAATATTCCTAAAATAACCTTTGGTGTCCTATATATTCTATATGTTAGCATGCTATAATCACAGTTCATAAACATAGCTGTAGTAACACTAGAACTTCTATTTATACAATACATAATAAATACAAAATATGGCAAATATACAAGTATTATTTGGTTTGTTTTTACTTTAAAGTCATCATTTATTGTAATACCTATAATCATTGCGATTATAATAAATACAATAACTACTGATTGTTTCTTTACTGCTGTTGTTAGTATTTTCTTATGTCTCTTAACAAATAAGTCGTGAAAATATGCAAAACCTGATTTATTGCTTGTATAATTTTTATCTAACTCTATTTGTTTTAAACTGATGTCCTTAATTGCTTGTGTTCCAGTTGTTTTTTCTTGCATATACACATTTGGCTGTGTTAAGATTTGTTTATACATTTTTCTATAATCTTTAAAATTATGTATTTTTACTAAACTTATCATTCCTAATATTATTGCAATAATAAATACAAACAAGAATATTGTTTGATTTATAGTTATATTAATTGCTGGTAGTCCATATGCTAATAATAAACAAACTAATATAAATCCCCAAACAAATTTTGTTGGCAAATTCTCATTTGATGCTTTATGTGTTTTCTTAAAATCATATATACAATAATTCATTACAATTAGTTTTATAGCAAGTACAAAAAAAGGCAATGCAATTGTAACCCACAAAGGCACACCTGCTATCATTCCAAAAAGCATTGTAAAAGGTAAGAATCCAACAATCAATTTTATTAATTGGTAATAATAATTAGAAAGTCCATATTCTCTAGCATTTATATTCATTAAAATTATTGCATAATACTTATCTTTTGTAGGATTAAGCATATAAGTATTTAAAACTCCTCCTGCGAGTGTTAGAAATGTAAATATATGTATAAATGTATCTGCATTATTTGTTTTATACCAAGACAATGCCATAAATATCATTGCTGCAATATATATAACTTTACCAATAAAAATATTTATTATTTCCCATAGAATGCTAATAATACCTGCAAATATTTTTAGTCCTTTATTTTTGTATAAACTATTTGGTAATATTCTCTTTATTAATGGTAATTGTTTTATAGAATAAATAATACTATTTGTTCTATAAGTATTTTGTAATTTAAAGGAAATTATAAATGTTTTTAGCATTTTAGTTTTCCTCCTTTAGAGCCTCTAATATTTTGTTCTTTAGTTGTTCATTATCTATATTATTTTTATCTATTTCTTCTAAAATACCTTTATTTAAAATCACTATTTCATCACATAAGTCTAATGCAAGTTCCATTATATGAGTAGAGAAAATTATAATATGGTCTTTTTTTATTTCTCTTAGCATTTGTTTCATTTCTTCTGCAACTACTACATCAAATGAAGTTAAGGGTTCATCCAGTAATAAAACATTTGGATTTGCTATTATATTTACAAGCATTTGCATTTTATTTTTCATTCCATGAGAATAATCTTTTAAAAGTCTATCTCTATCTTCTACATCTATTTTCATAAAGTCAAAATATTCATCTATTGTTTTTTCGTTTTTTATTCTTTTTTTATTTATATCAATAAAGAATTTTAAAAATTCTCTTGCTGTTAAAAATTCTGGTACATTTGGTGTGGATAATACATATCCTACATCTTCTGCCTCCATTTTTCGTTGTTTTCCATTATCTTCAATATAAAATTCTCCTGCATCTATGTCTAAATCTTCATTTAAACAATTAAAGAATGTTGTTTTACCTGCTCCATTTCTACCTAATAATCCATAGATTTTACCTTTCTCAAATTCAAAATTTATGCCTTTTAATACTTCTTTTTTCTCAAAGTTCTTTTTTAGATTTTTTACAACTAATTTCATAAAATTCCCCTTCTATATTTGTTTTTTGTATAATACCATAAAATAGAAAATACAGCTACTCTTTATTGATTAATATTTACTTCAAATATTCCCAAATTTTTATAGTGCATTATATATTAAAAAAAAATTGTAATTTATGATTTACTTATTACTTTTTTCTGTCAACTTTTTTGTTTACACTATTGCTAATAATATAGAAAT
>CALXJR010000075.1 GCA_944388675.1 uncultured Clostridia bacterium | reverse complement strand
CATGAAAGAATATAATTAAATAATAAAGGGACAGAAAATTTAATCCTGTCCCTGTTACATGAAAATTAATTTTAGAAAGGACAAACATTATGGATTCATCAGATTTAAACCTTACCTGCCCTATTCATTCTTTTGAAACATTTGGAGCTGTAGATGGCCCTGGTATTCGTTTTGTAATATTTACACAAGGATGTAATTTACAATGTAAATACTGCCAAAATAGAGATACTTGGGACCATAGAGGTGGAACAATATACACTGTTAAAGAAGTTATAGATAAAATAATAAGATATAAAAATTACATTATACCTTCTGGTGGAGGTGTTACTGTAAGTGGTGGAGAACCCTTATTACATGTTAAATTTTTAATTGCATTGTTTAGGGAACTAAAGAAATTAAATATTCCTACTGCTATAGATACTTCTGGTGTTTTTACAATAACAGATGAAATCAAAGAGTTAATCAATTTAACAGATTTATTTTTGCTAGACATTAAATGTATAAATGACGAAATATGTAAAGATTTAACAGGTGTATCTAACAAAAAAGAATTAGAATTTGCTAGATTTTTAAGTGATAATGGAAAAGATATGTGGATTAGACAAGTTTTAATTCCAGGTTATACAGATAAAGAAGAAGATTTACTAAAACTAAAAGAATTTTTAGCAACATTAAAAACAGTAAAAAAAGTAGAAATACTTCCATACCATGATATGGGCAAATTTAAATGGACAAACTTAGGATTTGACTATCCTTTAGAAGGTGTAAGAATTGCTACAAATGAAGATGTAGAAAAAGCCAGGGTGCTTTTGGGGACGTGTTCATAAAACATCTTTTGGGGTGCTTTTGGGGACGTGTTCCAAAAGCATCTTTTGGGGACGTGTTCCAAAAGCATCTTTTGGGGACGTGTTCCAAAAGCATCTTTTGGGTGTTTTTAGGGACAGGTCCCTAAAGTATATTATTTTAAGTTCTTTCAGTGATAATTTTTTCAAAACATCTAATTAAAGTTAGAAACTATCTAGGATAGAAATTGCATTTTATTCAATTAATTAACGAAAAAGTTTGTATATTTATTCAAATTTTTTTAACTCAGTTGCACTTTACTTTAAAGTTACACTTCATATAAAAAATTATTCTAAATATACAAACTTTTTACAAAAAACTACTAGTTTGCTTAGAAAAAGCTTTGCTATTGAGTACAATAGTGATTATACTATATGTTTTTTTCTTAGTTATTCCTAGACAATTATAATATTAAATCTATTATTAATCCTGAAGTTATTCCAATTATGTATAATAAACCTGATATTATGAGATTCTGTTTTAAATGTTTGTTAGTTCTATATAATACTAATATCCCAATTCCAGATCCAACCAATAATCCTGCTATCATTGAGCCTAAACTGATTAAATTTGAAAGATATAATTCTGTTATTATTACAGACCCTGCACAGTTTGGTATAAATCCAAATAAAGCTGATACTAATATTCCCACAAAAGGAACACTTGCTATTGCTTTTGAAATATTTTCTTCTCCTATAAAATGTACAATTGTATTTAATATAAATGTTATAATAATTATAAATAGTAAAATATTTAATGTATGTTTTATAGTGGATTTTAATATCCCATGTTCACAATCACAATGGTCGTGTTCGCATATATGTCCAATTGCTTCCTCTGCCTCTTCTTCCTTCTCTGTTTGTTTTTTTCTTTTTATTATAATCCTTCTTACTGCATCTATAATAAAACCTGCAATTGCACCTATTACTAATTTTATTAATAAAACTTTAACAATTAAATCAATTGGAGCAGCTTCAGAAATTAATATTGGAAGCATTTCATCTGATGTTGATAAAAATACCGCAATTAATGTTCCCATTGTAATTACTCTTCCTGCATATAAACTTGCAGCCGCTGCAGAAAAACCACATTGTGGAACTATTCCAAGAATAGCACCAAATAATGGTCCAAACTTTCCAGATTTTTTTATTACTTCTTTTGTTTTATCCCCTGTTTTATGCTCTAAATATTCCATCAGTAAATAAGTCAAAAATAAAAAAGGTACTAATTTTAGAGCATCAATTAATGTATCTTCTATAATTTCTATCATTTTATTCACCTATTTTTTTATTTATATAGTATATTATCACATTTATGTAAAATAATCAAGGTTGTTTTGTAGAATAGTATTCTTTTGTAGCACTTTATAAAAATTACACATATAACACTTTAGGAAACATGTCCCCAAAAGCAGCCAAAAGATGTTTTAGGAACGCGTCCCCCAAAACACCCAAAAGCACCCACATATTTTTTCCATTTACTAATATACTTATATTATATAACAACAAATTTGATAAGGAGTAATTATTTTGAGTAGTTTAAATTATGCTTCTAATAAAAAACTAAAAAGTAAAAATTATTTTTTTACTTTTTCTTTAAGAAAAAATGCAATTTCTATTATTTTTGTTTTATTTACATTCTGCCTAGTTATATTTTCAAGATCTAACCTTACTGCTGCCAAGAATGGATTAAAGCTTTGGGCTAATAATGTTGTTCCAAGTCTTTTTCCCTTTTTTATTGCTACTAATTTATTAGGGCATACTAATGTTATTAAATATGTTAGTAAATATTGTAATAAATTCATGCGTCCTATTTTTAATGTTCCAGGTGAATCTGCATATGCTTTTATATTAGGATTAATTAGTGGTTATCCGGTGGGTGCAAAAATTGTAACTGATTTAAGAAATCAAAATTTATGTACTAAAGATGAAGGTGAAAGAATGTTGTGTTTTACTAATAATTCTGGTCCTTTATTTATAATTGGAACTGTTGGAATTACATTATTTGGTAGTTCGTCTATTGGTATATTATTGCTTATTACTCATATTCTTGCTGCAATAACTGTTGCAATTCTTTTAGGAATTTTTTCAAGAATTAGAAAAATAAAAAATGTATCCGAAAAATTTATGAAGAAAAATTTTTCTCAAAAAAACAAACAAGACCTTTGTACTTTTTCTAATTTAGGTGAAGTCTTATCTTCTGCAATTATAGATTCAGCTAAAACTATAATTATGATTGGTGGGTTTGTAGTAATATTTTCTGTAATTATTTCTATTTTTGAAAATAGCAAATTATTAAACTTATTATCACTAAGTATAATTCCAATATGTAAAGTATTTAATATTTCCAATTCATTTGCAAGTCCAATTATTTCTGGATTGATTGAGCTTACTAATGGTGTTTCTTTAGTTGCTTCTATTCCTAATAAAGCTATTAGTATAAATATTATATTATCTGCTTTTTTACTTGGATTTGGTGGAATTTCCGTACTCTTACAAGTTTTAAGTATCACTAGCAAGTCAGATTTATCAATTAAAAAATATTTAATAGGAAAACTTATGCAAGGAATTATTGCAATGACTTATACATATATTTTATTAAGTGTGTTCCCTATTCTAAATTTAAATTTTTAGTTCTATATTTAAAAATTTTGATATAGTGGTTTATAGGTCTTTCCAATAAAAAAACCTAAATATTGTTTAAGGAATGTGAATTTTATGGATAAGAATACAGATTATAATTTTTATGGTATGCCTCCTTTTAATAGTTCTAATATGGGCATGTATGAAGACTATGGAACAAATATGGATACCAATGCGATGTTTAACCCTTTAATGCAATATGAACAGGCATATATGTATTATAGATATTTAAGTATGCAAATGGAATATAAAATAAAGTGTAAAGAATATGAAAAATTAACCTCAAAATCTGAAAATACTAGAGATTCTTCAAGAAAAATCGAATAAATATTGATTTTTTTACCATTTCTGTGGTATAATATATGTGTATATTATATTTGTGGAGGTGTATTCTTAACTTTAAAAGTTAAGAAAAATAAATGAAATTAAATATTAAAGAAAAATTTAGAAATAGTTTATTATATAAATTAGTTAATGGTGGTACTGTTGAAGAACAAGATATTGATACAATGACAGTATCTCCTGATGATGCAGCAACATTAATGGCTTTAAGGAAAGCTGAACAAGAAACAGATGCTTCTATTGCAAATTATAAACCTGGTGTTGGTTTTGTAGTAACCCCTGAGGTAACAAAAACTAGAACACCAAGGAAAACTCCTAAAACTAGAGCAAAAGAAAAAATTGCTCCAGTTCAACAAGAAAGTAAAGATAAAGATGAATATGAGCAAGAGCAATAAATATATTTTAAATTTTCGCCCAAAACGAGCGTTTCTAATGGGCGAAAAATTTTATTTTTTTGCTTGACAAAACTCTATTTTACTATTATAATATTATTTGTTCTCATATAGAAAAATTTATATGGCGATGTAGCTCAGTTGGCTAGAGCAAACGGTTCATACCCGTTAGGTCAGCGGTTCGAATCCACTCATCGCTACCAAAAAAAGATTACATGTTTTAATTCATGTAATCTTTTAATTTTTTACTTCTACTTGGATGACGTAATTTTCTTAATGCTTTTGCTTCTATTTGTCTTATTCTCTCTCTTGTAACTTGAAATTCTTTTCCTACTTCTTCCAAAGTTCTTGATTTTCCATCTTCTAGACCAAATCTTAATTTTAATACTTTTGCTTCTCTTGGAGTTAGTGTTTTCATTACTTCTTCTAATTGTTCTTTAAGTAATGTGTATGCTGCTGCATCTTGTGGTGCTGGGCTATCATCATCTTGTATAAAGTCTCCTAAATGGCTATCATCTTCCTCGCCTATTGGTGTTTCTAGAGATACTGGGTCTTGTGCAATTTTCTGAATCTCTGTTACTCTTTCTACTGGTATTTCCATTTCTTGTGCAATTTCTTCTGGGGTTGGTTCTCTTCCTAATTGTTGTAATAAGTGTCTTGATGTACGAATTAATTTGTTGATTGTTTCTACCATATGAACTGGAATTCTTATTGTTCTTGCTTGGTCTGCTATCGCCCTTGTTATAGCTTGTCTAATCCACCATGTTGCATATGTGCTGAATTTATAGCCCTTTGTATAATCAAATTTTTCTACTGCTTTTATTAATCCCATATTTCCTTCTTGTATTAAATCTAAGAATAACATTCCTCTTCCAACATATTTTTTAGCAATACTAACAACTAATCTTAAGTTTGACTCTGCCAATTTTTGTTTAGCTTCCTCATCACCTTCAAGAACTTTCTTTGCTAAATCTAATTCTTCATCATATGTTAAAAGTGGTATTTTACCAATTTCTCTTAGATACATTCTTACTGGGTCATCTATATTGCTACTTTCATATCCAGCAACATCTAAATCATCTAATTTTAAATCCTCTACTTCTTGTAAATCTTCTTCATCTGGACCTTCTTCATCCAAATCATCATCTTTTCCTATATCTACACCCATTTTTTCTAAGGCATCAAATACTCTATCCATTTCCTCTGTTGAGAAATCATCTAATTCAGCAGCTAAATCCCCATAAGTTAACTTTTTATTTTTCTTTGCAAATTCTATAATTCTTTTTATTTTCTTATCTGATTCCGCTTTTTCTATTTCTTGTGCATCATCACTTTCAATTTGCTCTGCATTTTCTTTATCAGCTTTTTTAGATTCCACCTTTTTTTCAGTTTCTTTTTCTGCTTTTTTATCCTCTACAGTTTTTTCGGCTTTATTAGAATCTGTTTCTTTTTCTACTTTTTTGGATTTAACTTCTTTTTTTGATTTTTCTATTTTTTCCTCTTGTTGAGCTGTTTTTTTACCTTTCTCAACCTTTGGTGTATCCTCATTTTTTATTTTCTTTTTACTTTTTTCTGTTTTTTCAGCTTTTGAAGTTTCCTTTTGTTCCATTGTTTTCTTTGTTTTTTCTTCTTGTTCTTCTATTTTTTTCATTATAACCTCCTAGCTATTTTGCGAGTTTAATAATTATATCATTTAACTCTTTTTCAAGCATTAATTTACTTTCATTATCAAGTTCAGAATCTTCTAAAGATTTTACTATTTCATCTCTTTTTTCCTTAAGATTCTCTCTTTCATATGTATTTAAAATATCATCAATTCCTTTGTTAACATCTGTAATGCCATAATCTTTAGCCATAATCTCTGTTATATGATTAACAATATCTTCATCCTCAAATAAACTTAAAACATCATATATTTCTGTAACGCCTTTTTCATATTCAGCATAAATTTTTTCTATAATTTTTCTATTTTGTTCAGATTTAAAATCTTCTGGCTTTATTTTATTTTTTATTTTAGAATATACATTTGCATTTGACATAAGCAATATTGCAATAATTGTATTCTCTCTATTTAATCTTGCCTCACTAATTTTAGTATCTTCTTTTTTTGGTCTGTTATACTGAATATTTCTTTTTTCCAATATTTTAGAACTAGCATTTTTAGGATATAATATTTTTTTAATTTCTGAATATAATGCTTCTTTAGAAATATCATAATCCTTAGAAATCTTTTCTATATATATCTCCTGTTCCATGCTATTATCTACTTTTGAAAGTATTTTAGCTACTTCGTTTAAAAATTTAATTTTATCCGCTGTATTTTCAAGATTTAATTTTCGTTTTAAAACTTTGACTTTAAACTCAACTAAAGATATCGCATTATCAATACATTTTTCTAATTTTTCCGGACCATATTTTGTAACATATTCATCAGGGTCTTTTGCTCCAGAAATTTGTAGAACTCTAACATCACAACCTAAATTTTTTAGAATATCTAAACCTCTCATGATAGCTTCTTGTCCAGCGCCATCTGCATCATAACCTAATATTACTTGCTCCGAACTTCTTCTTAGGAGCCTTCCTTGAGCTTCTGTCATTGCTGTACCTAAAGATGCTACCACATTAGTTATTCCTCTTTGATGTAAAGATATTGTATCCATATATCCTTCAACTATAAGAATTTTTTTAGTATCGCCTTTTTTAGCATTATATAGACCAAATAAATGTCTTCCTTTACTATATACTAAATTTTCTGGTGAATTTATGTATTTTGGTTTTGAATCATCTAAAACTCTTCCACCAAAAGCAATAAATCTTCCTCTTACATCTTGTATAGGAAACATTAACCTATGTCTAAACCTATCTATATATTGACCTCTTTCATTTCTGTTAACTAAATCTGATGCTAAAATTTCCTCATCTGAAAAACCTTTACTTTTTAAGAAATTATATAGCTCATTAAAATTACCAGAATAGCCAATTAAAAATTCCTTTAACGTAGCATTATTTAATTTTCTCTTTTTTACATATTGCTGTGCAAGTTTAGATGTGGACTTGTACAAATTTTCGTGATAAAAATATGCTGCGCTCTTATTTATTTGATATATCTTATCTTTTAGCTCTTGAGTTTTGTTATCACCTATACTTTCTAGCTTTGGTAATGTTATATTCGCTCTTTCTGCAAGGAATTCCAAACTTTCTCTAAAATTCATGCCTTCTATTTTACTTATAAAGTGGATTACATTGCCTCCAACTCCACATCCAAAGCAATGAAAGATTTGTTTATCCGGTGAAACTGCAAAAGAAGGTGACTTTTCGCTATGAAATGGACATAAACCAAAATAGTTACGTCCACTTCTTTTTAACGGTACATATTGTGATACAACATCTACAATATCATTATTGTTTTTTATTTCATCTATAAGTTCATCACTATAACGTATCATTTTCCTACCTTTCTTTTACCAAGAATCTTGATTCGTGCTTTTTTCCTTATTTTGTAAATATTTTTTGCATTTTTTAGCACTACAT